>DATKMG010000662.1:0-12374 GCA_035541995.1 Terriglobia bacterium | reverse complement strand
CCGCTCCTTCGGTGTGGAAGGTATGAATCGTTCTACCCTTGAAAGCCTCTATTGTCTGTTCTACGAAACCGGCCTCATTGAGCGTATCTGTGTGTATGGCCACCTGAACGTCATAATCGTCGGCCACGGACAGGCAGGCGTCGATAGCCGCGGGAGTTGTTCCCCAGTCTTCATGGAGCTTCAAACCCATTGCCCCCGCGAGGATCTGCTCGACAAGCCCTTCTCGCGCCGATGAATTCCCTTTCCCCAGGAACCCGAAATTCATGGGAAACGAGTCAGTGGCTCTCAGCATCATCTCTATATTGAACCCGCCCGGCGTGCAAGTGGTCGCGTTGGTTCCTGTGGCCGGGCCGGTGCCGCCTCCCATCATAGTCGTCAAGCCCGAGGCAAGGGCCTCATGGATTTGCTGAGGACAGATGAAGTGGATGTGCGAATCAATTCCGCCGGCAGTCAGGATGAGCCCTTCACCGGCGATGACTTCCGTGGTCGCGCCTACGATCATTGCGGGATCGACTCCGTCCATAACATGCGGATTACCTGCCTTGCCGATGCCTGCGATCAGGCCGTCTTTCAAGCCCACATCCGCCTTGTATATGCCGGTGTAGTCGATGACGAGAGCGTTGGTGATCACAGTATCGAGGGCCTCTGCCTCCGGTACTCCGACCGCTTGCCCCATTCCATCTCGAAGGACCTTTCCGCCACCAAATTTACATTCGTCGCCGTATACTGTGTAATCTCTTTCCACTTCCACTACGAGCGCCGTGTCTGCCAGCCGAAGACGATCCCCTGTCGTTGGGCCGTAAATTTCGGCGTAGGCAGTTCGAGTCAATTTTCTACTCATGATCCGCTCCCAAAAAGCCTCGTTCCTTCGCTCGATCCAGGGCGGCTATCCTCTTGGAGTCTGAGACATCTCCGGAAATCAAGCCATGTGCGCCGTATACCTTTTTCTGACCCCCGATTTCGACCAGTTCGACAATCTTCGATTCCCCTGGTTCGAAGCGCACAGCAGCGCCGGATGGGATGTTCAGCCTGAAGCCGAAGGTCCTGGCACGATCAAAATCAAGAGCCGGGTTGGTCTCGAAAAACGGGTAATGGGAACCGACCTGAATGGGCCGGTCTCCTCTGTTGAAAACCTCGACCGCGAGCGTCTTGCGCCCCTCGTTCAGAAGGATCTCACCTTCAGGGCACATAATTTCTCCCGGCTTGTACTCCGTGGAATTGTCCGGGGCCCGAGACGAAACGGTCCGCGACAATCCGCTGCCGTACAGGGCCAGAGATTCTTCCCCCGACTCCCGGCAAATCGGATCGTGGACAGTGACGAGTTTGGTTCCGTCCGGAAAGGTCCCTTCGACCTGCACTTCGTGAACCATGTCCGGAACGTCGGGCATCACGTCCGAAAAGCCCAATATCTGTTTGCCCAAGTTCATCAGTGCGGATACTGTATAACCTTCACGAATGAATTCCTGGAGTTGTGACGCAATGAGTGAGACAGCTTCAACATAATTGAGCTTGAGTCCACGGGCATAGCGCTTTTGAGCCAGGAACCCGGCATTGTGAAGAATAAGCTTTTCCACTTCCCTTGGTGACAGTCGCATGGTGTGTCCGCTCCAATTAATACTTTCTTTTCCTAGGATTGAATCCCAGAAATTCCGGGTCTTCGACGAAATCGCACATGCAGTCAAGAAACTCAGCCAAGTCTCTTGGTCTGTCGGCTACCGCACGCAGGACGTAGCCACTCCTTTCCAGCGGATGTACCGCGGCCAGGACCGTGGCGCCCATCGGCGATTTCGAGGATTCCAGTCGTTCTGCGAGGCGGTCCGCCAGTGGCGCCCATCTCGGCCCTACCATGTACGTGCAAAGGAAACAGGACCGTCCTGCAAAAAACGCCGGATCCGTGAAATTGAAAGTTGATGGCCCAAAAACGAAGCTGTCGTAAAGCACGAATTCCTCAGCTACATGTATCGAAATTTCCGAGGCATATTCTTTGAAAGTGAACTGTTCTCCAGTCGCCAGACGTCCGCCTACCATAAGTTCCGCGATGAGCAAATCAGCGCTTGGAGCCACATGCCATTCTTGTTTCTGCCGGTATACGGCTTCGGAATGTAGCACCACTGGATCAGGGACAACCACAGTCAGGGCGTTGTGTTCAACAATCCCGCGAACTCTCTGAAGCGCTCCTTGCACGGGACTGCTATAGATTTGCAAACTGCCCACGGAACCCACGCTCAACCGAGCGCCTACCCTGCACAGGATTTCGAGAGAGACGTTGTCCCCATCCACCAGTCCGCCCCCGTAGTTCGCTAGGAGAGCATAGCAACCCGACCCTGGGACCTTAGGATTATGGATACATAAAGGAACAAGGCTCTCACTCGAAACCATTCGGGAGACGCCGCGGGACTGGACCACCTCTATACGGCTCCAATCAGGTCCCTCGTAACAAACGTTTTGTTCCGTCAGTTGTGATGCGATCATACGTTGAGATATGTGGCGATCAGATTGTCATCGAGCTCATTCGTCGGGCCCTCGGCGACCACCGCACCGCGATTCATGATGTAAAAAGAATGGCCGAATTGCCTCACGAAATCCAAATACTGTTCCACAATAACCACTGCTATCTCTTTCTCCTGCACCAACGTTTTGAGCACTTGCCCAATCTTCTCGATGATGTTGGGTTGAATGCCCTCCGTCGGTTCATCCAGGAGCAGGACCTTTGGGTCGCCGACCAGGGCGCGTGCTATGGCCAACTGTTGTTGCTGTCCCCCGGAGAGGTCACCACCTTTGCGTTTTCCCATGTCCTTGATCGCCGGGAAGAGCTCATACACCTCCTCGGGGATACTTTTCCGGCCATCTGTCCGTGCTTCGAGAGCGACCCGTAAGTTCTCCTCCACGGTCAGCTTAGGGAATATGTGTCTGCCCTGCGGAACCAGGGCCACTCCCGCCTTGGCCCGGAGATTCGCAGGAAGAGGGCTCGCGTCTCGACCATTCAGGAACATTCTGCCCGAATGGAAGCGCAGTATCCCCATGATGTTCTTCATGAGGGTCGTCTTTCCCACTCCGTTGCGTCCCATAATACACGTGACCCTCTTCGGTTCAGCGATCATGCTGACCTCGTTGAGGGTTTTCACCTCACCGTAGGAAAAAGATATTCGCTCAAGTTTAAGCATGGTTCCTCATCGTCCCAGGTAAGCTTTTACCACTCCCTCGTTTTCTCTCAATTCCGCCAATCTTCCGTGAGCGAGAATTTTTCCCTCATTCATCACGGTGACCAGTGAATCGAGCATGCCTACGAATTCCATGTCGTGTTCGATCACGATGATCGTGCGTTCACCCTTCAATCTGAGTAAAAGTTCAGCGGTCAATTCCGTCTCTTTTTCCGTGAGTCCGGCGGCCGGCTCATCCACCAGCAGCAACTTCGGTTCCGCGGCGATAAGCATGCTCAGGGCCACCCATTGGCGTTGCCCGTGGCTGAGGAACTTTGCCGGCGTGTCCATGTGTTCTTTAAGATTCACGTCTTCAAGGATTCTGACAATTTTGTCTTTCTCTTCGGACCTCTGTCGATGCCAGAGGTTGCCGAGCGCGGATTTGGTTCGAGGTAATGCCAGGTCCATGTTCTCGAACACGGTAAGGCTGTCGAACACGGTTGGAGTCTGGAATTTTCTCCCCACACGCATGCCTGCAATGTCTACGTCGCTGGCCCGTCTGATGTCGGTGTGGTCCACGTATACCCGGCCCGTGGTTAGAGGAGTGCGACCGCTGATGACGTCACATAAGGTGGTTTTCCCTGCGCCGTTGGGTCCGATGATCACCCGGAGTTCATTGTAGTAGACCCCGAATTCGTCTATGTCGAGGGCCTTGAATCCGTCAAACTCCACGCTGACTCCTTCGAGGAACACGTGATATGACCCCATCTTGTCAGTAGGGACAATCCGGTCGATGTCGAGCTTCACGCCCATTGAATCCTCCGAACGTAGCCCGGAGCGAGCCGTAAGCGAGCCACCAGGGCCGCGCCTCCAAGTACGGCGAACAGGACACAGTACTTGGCCGGCAACCCAAACCAGAGTGCTTGAAGAGACTCAGGAACCAAACCAAGGGCTTCGGAAACGAAGAAGAAGGCAACAGATGAGACAGCCGCAGTCACTAGACTCCGAGCGCTAAGTATGAGGACTACCACGATCCCGCCTAACACCCACAAACCATAACCGGGAAGCCACCAGAGCCAGCCGCTCCGATACGCGATCAACCCGAGCAGACCCAGCAACAGTCCTGCCAAAACCCATCTGAGTCGTGCGCCGGCGTGGATGTCACGCTCGAATTGCTCCCACAGGCCCACCAGTCCGGAAGGAAAGAGCATTACGACGGCCAGGAACATCCCACCCTCAAAAAAGGGCCAGGCACGCGGCATATCAGACGTCATCACGGAATAGCCATAGTTGACCACTAGTGCACCCACGGCCGCTCCCCAGAGATAGCCGCGACCGCCCAACGCCACCCAGATGATCATCCAGATGGAGTCCTCCACCCGCATGATATTGGGAGTGATAATTCCGTTCTGCGGCACATAGAGCATGCCACCCACGGCAGCGAATAGAGCGGCCGCCACGAAAGCAAACAGCTTCATCGATTCCGGCCTGTACGCCAGAAAGTTCAGCAGCATCTCCTTGTCGCGCACAGCAACGAGCAAGCGTCCGAGCCTGCTTTTCGTTATCCACCGGGCCACCAGAAAGAGGCCGGTCAAGACGGCTACAGTGAGAAGATAAAGGCAGAGCACCCATCCCTGGTTTCTATTCAGCGCCGGGTCGAAATTCGTAAGACCGTTTGTGCCGCCCAGGAGCATCTCATTCCTGCAAAACAAGAGGAACGCTCCCCAGGCAACGGCTTGAGTTATGATCGCAAAATAGACCCCTCGCACTCGACTGCGGAAAACAGTGAAGCCCAGCACCAGAGACAAGAATGTAGGTATTGCCAATGCTGCAATTAACGTGCATGGCAGCGATGCAAAAGGGGCCCACCAGTTGGGCAAGATGTCGACATTGTTGAAAAAGAAGAACTGCGGTATGTTGTGGTACTCGGGGCGGACGTTTCCCCCGCCTTCGGGTAGGCTCAGGTGCATTGCCATGGCGTACCCGCCGAGGCAGAAGAAAAACGCCTGGCACAGACCGAGCAATCCCGTGTAACCCCACAGCAAATCTATTCCCAGCGCCACAATGGCAAAGCACAGGTATCGGCCCAGCTTGTTAACGTGTGTATTGTCCACCACGCCCAATACGTTGAGCACCGGAACGGCCACGAAGAGAAAGCACAAGACGCCAAGAATCGTACGCCGTCGAAATCGGTCCAGAGACTCGTCACGGATGGAACCGTTGATCTGCATATCCATAAACCCCGCTACTCCTCATCCAGCCTGGCCTTAGAGGGAAACAGGCCTGCGGGCCGCCATTGAAGAAACAGTATGATCATCGCAAGGACCACCGCCTTGCCGTAGATCGCCTGGAGAAAGGGCTCAACGAACTTGGTCAGGAAGCCCAATCCCACGCCTCCTATGATTACCCCCGCCAGTTTGCCCAGGCCCCCGAGCACTACCACCATAAAGCTGTCAACCACGTACCCTTGGCCCATGCCCGGATTGATCTTGTCGTACAGCGGGATCACACATCCTGCCAGCCCTGCCAGACCCGTGCCCAAGGCAAAGGTCAAGCCGTCCACTCGACGGGTCGGGACCCCGAAGCTCGACGCGGTGTCACGATCCTGCACGGTCGCTCGCAGCAACAGACCGAGCTTGGTTCTCCGAATCACAAGGTAGAATAAGAGAGTGCAACACGCACTGAACACAATGATGAACACCCGATTCAACGGCAAGACCAGGTCCTCGGCTAACTCCCAGCTCCCTTTGAACCAATCGGGAGGTGTCAACGCAAGAGTGTCTCCAAAAATCACACGCACCAACTGTATCAACACGAGGCTGAGCCCCCAGGTGGCCAGGAGCGTCTCCAAAGGTCGCCCGTAAAGATGCCTTATGATGGCCCATTCGCAAGCCCACCCCGCCAAAGCCGTTACCGCAAAGGCTGCAGGAACAGCACATACGAAGTAATAGTTGAACGCTGCGTCCGGCACGTACCTCTTGAACAACTCACACACCACGTACGCCGTGAAGGCTCCTAGCATCATGAATTCGCCGTGGGCCATGTTTATGACCCCCATCAGCCCAAAGATCACGGCCAAGCCCAGTGCCATCAGAATAAGAATGGAACCCAATGAGAGCCCGGAGAACAAGTTCTGGGCGAACTTCACGAGCCACTGATACTGCTGCACCTGCTGCTGGGCGGCCTCCACCGCGGCCTTCAGTTCCGCGTCATCCCCTGCATTCTCTCGCGCTTTGCTTAGAGCAACAGAGGCGCGAGAGGAACCATTCCGACCGAGCGCTTCTGCTGCACGGATCTTTTGGATTTTGTCCCCATGAGCAATCTCGATGCGCGCGATGGACTCCTCAAGTGTTTTTACGAACTTCCGGTTCGGACGCTCCTTGAGCTGCTGTTTCATGGCAGGTAGCAACGCAGTGTCGGCCCTGTCACCAGCCGTCACAATCGCGGCAATTCTCTTTTCGGGATCCGAATGCCGGAGTGAAAGCACTTTGACGAGCGAAGCGATGCTCTTGCGGTCCTGACGGTCTGCCTGCATCATGCTACCGAGGTTCTCGGAGAACACTTGGTTTCGCTTTTCATCCAGCAGCGGCGTCCCCGTGAGCGCATCAATGAGAGGGTACAATCGCTGTTGGTCCTTGCCCTGCACGCGTGGCCCGTAAATGACCAGCTTCCCGTCGCGATTCTCGAGCAACCCGGCCTGATATGCTTCGAATATGGGAACGAGCCGTTCATCTCCTCCCTTTTGCAGGCGCTCATAGATCTGCTCTCTCTCTGCCTTGTCCGCCTTCGAAAGCTCCTGCATCGATTGCAAGAGAGAAGTTCCGTCCGCGAACGAACCGGTCGGGAGGACGATCCACAGAAGCAGGAGAATGAAAGGAATAGTCAAAAGTTTTCCGGTTTTCATCGTATGCCATGGTGGCAAGGAGAGACCCGAGCATTGCAGCTTGATTTTTGTCTGATGATTGCTCATTGGAATTTAACTCGGGCCCCTCTTACCTGGAGGATCTGTCATTTTTTTAGATAGCTGCTGAACGCTTCCGGTTTGACAAGTCCCTTGGACTTGGAAATAACGTCGAATTGGCCGTCAGCCCGGATTTCTCCTATGAACACAGGCTTGTATGTGTGATGGTTCACCTCGTCCATCTTCTTGGGGCCTCCGGGAGCGTCGAATTGCAGACCCAATACGGCTTTGGTGACTTTGTCACCGTCGAATGACTTGCACTTCTCAACAGCAGCTTTCCATACGTATACGCCGAAGTAGGCCGCCTCGATTGGGTCGTCTGTGACCCTCTTGTCCCCGCCCGGCAAGTTGTTCTTCTTGCAATACTCCTTGAAATTCTTAACAAACACCTTGTTTTCAGGTAAATCGAGGCTCTGGTAGTAGTTCCAGGCAGCGAGGTGCCCGACGAGAAACTCGGTGTCCATGGAACGCAATTCGTCTTCAGCCACCGAGAAGGCCATGATGGGGCATTTATCCGCTGTCAGCTTCTGATTGGCGAACTCCTTGTAAAACGGGACATTGGAATCGCCATTGATTGTCGAGAGCACACATGCATCACCGTCTTCCGAGAATTTTTTGATCTTGGCGACTATGGTCTGATAATCCGCGTGGCCGAACGGAGTATATTCCTCGATTATGTTCTTTTCCGGAACACCCTTGGCGAGGAGAAACGCCTTGAGGATCTTGTTTGCAGTCCTTGGAAAGACGTAGTCTGTGCCAAGAAGATAAAACTTCTTCTTCGACCCACCCTCCGAACTCATCATATACTCGGCGGCCGGAATCAACTGCTGGTTAGGAGTAGCGCCGGTGTAGAAAATATTCGGACTCTGCTCCTCCCCCTCGTATTGCACCGGATAAAAGAGCAAACCCTTGTTGGCTTCGAAGACAGGCAGGACGGACTTTCTGCTAACCGACGTCCAGCAGCCGAACACTACGGCTACTTTGTCCTTGAGAATTAGTTCCTTTGCTTTCTCAGCGAAAAGGTCCCAGTTGGAGGCCGGATCGACGACAACCGTCTTGATCTTTTTGCCTAAGACTCCGCCCTTGGCGTTGATCTCTTCAACTGCCATAAGGACAGCGTCCTTGAGTGATGTTTCGGATATTGCCATAGTTCCTGTGAGGGAATGCAGAACACCGACTTTGACCTCTTCTTGAGCCCAAGCGTTGCCCTTCCCAAATAAGAGACCACTACAAAGTGCGGCGATCAAACATGCCACTAGAGGCAATCCGCGGCTAACACAGACTCGATGCATAGTTTACCTCCCGATCGAGACTTGACTGGTTCAGACTCACGAGGAGAATTGCCCACGGGGGAACGCTCCGGGAACCCACGGACAGGCATAGGCCGGGTGTGGAAATTCGGTCCGATTGGCACGTAGTCACCTGCCTGTTGTTCGAATTATGGAACGCTCCCCTTAGGCGCCTTCCCTCGGCGAGGAGTCTGTGGAACCTTGGAGCAAGGACCGTACCACACCACTTTCGCGGATGGGTTATCCGGCTTTGGAAGCGCTTTGTCATGTCTGGAAGGACCAGAGGAGGAGAACAGGGAGGAACGCCCATTCATACATTTGTGTAGTCAGTTCGCCACTAAGCTACAATTATGTCGCGATTGGTGTGCGTCTCAAAAACGTGTACCGAAGGCCCTCAGCCCGCGATTTCCAAAAAATAGTGATCCCGCGAGAAAATGCTATTGGCTCATCGGGTTCGTGGACACATTTTGTTTGTAGAGGATGTGTTCCAGACGAATGCCATCTACGGAGGAGATGTAAAATGTCTGCGGCATTGATTATCGCTGTGCTTTTGATAGCCTCGGGTGTTTCGCTGATCAGCTTTCTCTTGTTACTCAGGAACGAGTCGGGAAGATTCACTGAGTCATCGACCGGGAAAGAGAGCCCAACCTACGGGAACTGTTACGATATTTGTAAGGGTGACTCCGAGGAGGCGTCTGACCAGTGTATCGCCCTGTGTGCGTACGGCTGGCCATAGGCCGAAAGCCGTAGGGCCGTTTTTGCTTTAGGCGCTCTTCCGCGAGAGATACCTGGATAGGAGCTGAATCGTATGAAGGACTTCTATGTCCTCGCTCTCGGATATGTTCCCCGCTAAAGTGAGACGACAGCCGGGGCAACCGGTCAGCACGACTTTGGCTCCTGTCGAGCGTATGTTTTCGATCTTCCGGGAAGTGATACCTCTGGAGAGGTCAACTTTGTCAAATTGATAGAATCCGCCGCCCCCGCAGCATTCGTTCGCACCTTCCATCTCCGCCAGTTTAACCTGTGGGAGAGAGCGTATTATGGCCCTGGGTTCTGCCGCAATTCCCATGCCGCGAACCAGATGACAGGGATCGTGATAAGTCACCGTCAGCGGCTCACTGGAACGAATCGGCTCAATGGGTAGCTCGTCAAGACGCTCCGAAACGATTTGGGAGATGTCTCTGACTTTTCCGGCGACCCTGCTCGCTCGTTCCGTATCCATACCCAGGTCTTCCAGAAGGTCCGGTATTCCTTTTTTCAGGGCAGCTCCACAGGTGGCGCAGTCTACCACGATGGCGTCTACGTCAACACGATCAAGAATTTCCAAGTTCTTGAGAATATTGGGTAAAGCCTGACTGACTGCGCCGTTGAGAAATAGTGGGGCCGAACAGCAGACTTGGTCTTGGGGAATTACAACCTCTATTCCCAACCTTCCCAGCAGTTGCAACACCGAGCGTCCGACGTCAGCGTAGATCAATTCAGTGGCGCAACCTGTAAAGTAGGCCACCCGCCCCACTCTCTTGCCTTCAGGCTGAACCGTCTCAGTTATGCTTTGTCGGAAGGGCGTTTCATTTATCCTGGGGAACTTTGCAAGAGGGATATTTCCCAGCCGTCGGGATGTTCCGAGGACATCGACCAGAAGCTTTTGCCCCATCCGTGCCAGGCCGGCAGCCTTTCTCAGTCTTGAAACGTCGGCTACTGCTGCAAATAAAAGCCTTTTGTCGTAACTCTTAGGGATCGCCTGATCCAATTCCACGCGCATGCTCCTGAGAAGGCGGTCTATACGCAACCCGCTTACACAGGATGCGGCGCAAGCATCGCACAGGATGCAGCTCATCAACACGTCTTCCAGCGCCGGCGTAATATCCAAGTCACCATCGAGATAATGCTTGATGATTTGCACTCGGCCCCTTGGAGCATAGTATTCCTGACGCATCACTTTGAAAGTGGGACACGCCTGCTGGCAAATTCCGCAGTAGACACAGCGATAAAGATCTTCTTTGATCGTTTCAGGGAACATTGCCGTTGCCTCTTTCGTGAAAGTTCAAACGAACTTACCGGGATTCAGGATCCCCGTTGGGTCGAAGCACTCTTTGACGTTGCGCATGACTTTCATTGACACGTGGTCCATCTCCAAAGGCATGAACTGGGCTTTGAGGATCCCAATACCATGTTCGCCGGACAGGGTACCGCCGAGCGCCAGCGCCTCAGGCACCATTTCTGCAAATGCTGCCTGAACTCTGGAATACTCGTCTTGATCGCGTCTATCATAGACAACAACAGGATGAAGGTTGCCGTCACCCGCATGAGCGAGCACGCCGACTGAAACACGATGTCGTTCGCAAATTTCGACTACTTTCTTGATCATCGTCGTCAATTTGGAAACGGGCACTGTAACGTCTTCCGTGACTACGCTAGGTCTTACTCGGAACATCGCCGGGCCCGCAGATCTGCGGGCGAGCCACAATTGTTCCGCCTGTGCAGCATTCTCAGCGACGATTATGTTCGAGGCGCCCTTGTCCTTTAGTACTCCCACAATGTGGCCGACCTCGCGTTCCAGAGTCTCGGGTCCTCCATCCACCTGAACCAGCAGCATCGCTTCCGCTTCCGTGGGGAGACCAAACTTGAAGGATCGCTCCACGGCGTTAACAACAAAGCGGTCCATCAATTCCATTGCCGCTGGGATGATCCCTCCGGCCATGATGGCCGCCACCGCGTCGGAACATGCTTCGAGCTTAGAGAAGTCGGACCTCACGGTACGACTGGCAGGCGGTCTGGGGATGAGCCGGACGACAATTTCCGTGATAATGCCGAGGGTCCCTTCTGAGCCGCAAAGGAGGCTGGTGAGATTGTAGCCGGTGACGTTCTTTAAGGTGCGACCGCCTGTTTTCAGTACGTCCCCGTCGGCCAGCACAACCGTCAATCCCAGAAGATAATCCTTTGTGACACCATATTTTAAGGTCCGCGGTCCACCTGCGTTAGTCGCGACGTTTCCGCCTAATGTGGCAACACCCCACGTGGCAGGGTCCGGTGGGTACATCAAACCGAGCTTTTCGACCTCTTTCTGGAGATTCAGGTTGATCACCCCCGGTTGCACGGTGGCCGTCAGACTCCCGGCATCAACTGAGAGGATCTTGTCCATTTTGGTCAGGCACACTACGATCCCGCCGTGGAGCGGCAGGCTTTCCCCAGCTACATTGGTGCCTGCTCCCCGTGGAGTGACAGGAATATTCTCCCGGTAGGCAACCTTCATGATGGCCGAGACCTCTTCCGTGGTCACAGGAAACAGAACCATTTCCTGGCGGCGGTCTTCCGTGTAGCCGTCGTATGAGTAGGCAACCAGGTGTTCGGGCGTATCAGTGGCCCGGTCCGGGCCGACTATTCTAGCAAGCTCCTTCTTCACTTGATCTCGCATTGGCTCCTCCCGGTGCGGTTCGACAATCTCCGGAAATGATCGTGAAGCGTAAGAGTCTTCAGGCCCTTTGGCGATGGACTTCCCTCACGGAAGTCTATCCGGTTCAATGAATCCTCACTTGGCTACCGCACGACACTCGGCAGCCATAGGATCAAAGGAGGAAACGCAATAAGGACCGCCAGCGACGCAATATAAATGACAATGTAAGGAAAAGCTGCTCGGATAATATCCTGCATGGTAATGTCCGGAGGCGCGACCCCTTTCATTACAAACAAAAGCATCCCGAAGGGCGGGGTCAACATCCCGGTCTCGCAATTGACCAACATGATCACACCGAACCAAACAGGGTTGAAACCCAGCGCCGTAATTATGGGCATAAAAATAGGTAACGTAATCATCATGATCGCGATGGTTTCCATGAAGCAGCCCATAATGAGGACCACAATATTCATCCCTACCAAGATCATCAGTGGCGACACTTGCAATCCTTGCACAGTGGTCACCAGACCCGTTGTAGCCCCCGTGTAGGCAAGCAGGCTGCTGAATGTGTTTGAGGCGGCAATGATCAT
>DATKMG010000661.1:0-2686 GCA_035541995.1 Terriglobia bacterium | reverse complement strand
CCATGTTGAAAGTCTTGCTGGGAGCCATCAATGTGATAGTGTGAGTCGCAATCTCAGGGTCCAAAGAGGCAATAGGGGTATGATGATGGCTTTCGAAAACGAGGTCGCAATGGATCTCATCTGAGATGATCGTGACGTTGTTGCGGAGACAAATCTCCGCCATTCGTGCCAGCTCCTCGGAACGAAACACGCGTCCCACGGGATTGTGAGGATTGCAGAGCAGGAAAGATAAAGTGGTGGGGGTCATGGCTGACCGGAAAGCGTCGAAGTCTATCTCGTAGGATCCCAGAGCCGAGCGCTTCAGCTCATTGATTTGGGTGAGGAGTCCCGAATGGCCAGCTGCTTTCAAGAAGGGAGGGTATACCGGAGTTTGAATGAGCAGTCCTCCTCGGGCACTGGCCAGGGATCGAACGGCGAGGTTAAAGCCCGGGACGACACCCGGTGTAAAGGCTATTGCCTCGAGTGGGACATCCCAATGGTAGAGCGTATGTAGACGTTCGGCAATCGTCTCGATCAAGGCCTGGGGACGCATTCCATATCCAAAGACCCCATGATCCACACGGTTCCGTAGAGATTGGATCACAGGACCCGGGGCCGCAAAATCCATGTCGGCAACCCACATCGGGAGGACATCCTCTTCATAAGATCCCCATTTCAGGCTGTCGGATGCGCGGCGATTGATGAGGCGGTCGAAATCCTGCATCTAGGCTGGTGTCCGGGTCTATTTCTCGAGCTTGGTTGGCACTCCACCGTGCAGCCGACTTTGCTCAGCAGCGTCCATGAATGCCATGATTTCGAGTGTTTCGCTATTGGGGACGGGGGGGTGGCCTGTCTGAAAAAAGTGGATGATTTGCTTAACGAGCGGGACATAGGAGACATCAAGGGTGGGAACGCTCTTCACCGCTTTCTCTCCGAAAACCAAGAGTCCATAGTCCTCTTTCCCTCTGCGGAGTCCTCGTACTGTCCCCATCCGCCCGTCCGACCAGACTCCCGTCACGACGTCGAAATCCTTATTGGAAGTGGTTGACACACTTTCACATCCTGGTCCCATCACGGTGTAGAGCCCCTCAACTGCATGAATGCCGTACCAGAACAAACCCGGATTGGTCGGTTCCAGAGATGCCGGCCCGTACGATACCACTCCGAGGATGGCCCCCATGGCAGTGTCGGTGCGCGCTTGCTGGTATTCAGCTGCAAACCGCAGCGAGGAACTGCTGAACCACGGGGTCCCGGACTCCCGCCCCAGTCGCTCGATCTCACGGGCATCCGAGAAACTCGCGGCCAGCGGTTTGTCAATGAAAACCGGCTTGCGTGCACGAAATACCTCCCTCACCTGCTTTAGGTGCACTCGGCCGTCCACACTCTCAAGCAAAACGGCATCGATCTTCTTGCACAAAGATGGAATGTCTTCGACTATCTGAACCTGGAAGTGATCGCGTAATTCAGCAGTGAATTTGTCGAGCCGGGTAGCACTGGCAGGCACGTCTGGGCTTCCACCTTTGAAGGCCGCCACCACTTTGCCTCCCGGCACGTGATCAGGATCAGAAGAATCGTTCAAGACCTTGGTGAAAGCAATCACATGGGATGTATCCAATCCGATGATTCCGATTCGAATTTCGGCCCCCCAAAGTGTCGAACCCGCCAACATCAAGATAAACACGAAGGAAAATATTCGATGACGCATCATAAATCTCCTTCTCCTAAAGTAATTGATCTTCAAATTCGAGAAGCACTCTATTTCCTACTTATAGCGGCTCCCTAAGAATCCTATACTCAAAAAGTTGTTCATGTGCTGCTTGGTGCCCCACCGCTGATGAAAATGGCGGTTTTGAGGGAGTGTGGGAGCCGATCTCCGAGCGGCGACAAGTTCAGACTCGGAGGTCGCCGCGCAAAAGCGCTGCTCCCACATTATAAGGACCCATTATTTAATTCATTTTGACTGGACAAGGTTTACCTTCAGGTTCAGTTCAACCGGCAGTCCCTGATCGGGGGTGACAAGCAGGTTCCTAACTCTAAACGGCAAGGTCACGCTATTCACATGCGGCCCAACTCCAGACAGAGCGGAGACTCTGATGAGACCAGTCTTCCTGGGCAGGAGATCCAAGCCGGAATAACGAAGAAGGCCCGCTCCCTTGCCTACCGGTTCCAACTCAAACGGGACGTCAGAATGGTTTTGAATCCGAACCAGCGCCTCTCCTTTGCCTTCAATTTCGACTTTGGGGTTCAAGACTTCCACAGAGGCCTGAAAAATCGGTTTCAGAAACTGTGCCTCACCGATTAATTGATTCCTCCAATAGACCACCGTTCGCCGGGCGATGAGAGCTTCCTTAATAGAAGCCAGAGTTTTTTCCTTGGCAAAAACCAGAGTCATCGGCCGATGTCTGCCTCCCGCGAGATCGTACTCCATAGAAATGGGATTGTGGGTGTCAGAGTCGCCTATCATGGTGAGCTTCTTTTCCAGGCACCAGCGCTGCGACTCAGAATAGTAGTTCTCCCCGTTGGCGACCTCGACGCCGCGCAAGTAACCTTCAGCCCGCAATTTCTCGATCTCTGCGTTCCAGACGAACTGCTTTGCTGGTCCTGGAAAGTCAGGATGGTTCCAGAAAATGAACCCACCTTGACTAACGGCGGCTTGGATCGCCTTCCGGTAATCCGGGACTACTAATGGATTGCAATCTTCCAGGAA
>DATKMG010000660.1:0-10086 GCA_035541995.1 Terriglobia bacterium | reverse complement strand
AAAAAGAAGTACGGAGGGAGAGCATCGAAACCCTGTCCTGGATTCTCCGCTATCCAACTACTCTGGTCGCACACCGTGAGATAACCTATCCCCATCAGGGTTCAATTTGTGGTTTAATGATTGACGTTTCAGGCCGGATGCCCTCGTGTGCTCAAAAGTCGGCCAAATCGGCAGATGCTTAAGGTAGGAGGGAGTGCGAGAGATGACCACGCAGTCCAATCAGCGGGAGTTTACTCGTGTCCCGGCCAAGGTCAAGGTTGAACTGGTAACCCGCGATGGTGTGATCTTCACGCGGCAGACGCGGAATTTGAGTATGAACGGCCTTTACCTGGAGGCCCAGGAAAAGCTGCCAATGAACACTGAGTGCCAATTACGGGTGTTCCTGGGAGAATCACGGGATGCGGCCTGCATCGAGATCTTGGGCTGTGTCAGTCGGGTTGATGAGATGGGGATGGCAATCGAGTTCAGGCAGATCGAAGTTGAGGGATTCGAACGTCTGCGCAATTTGGTGTTGCTGAATACCAACCAGGTCCAGGAAATCGAAGAGGAGTTCCGGAGCCACCATGGACTGCGCAAGCCGCACTAGTCCGGGTTCCGGGAGCAGGGAACCGTTGCAGCTTCATTTGAAATACATGAAAACAGCCCTCGCGTTGGCCCGTCGCGCCTTCGAACGGGAAGAAGTGCCTGTGGGCGCCATAGTAGTCTGGCACGACCGGGTGATTGGTCGAGGATGGAATCAGACCATTTCCCGAACCGATCCTTGTGCGCACGCGGAAATTGTGGCGTTACGACAAGCTGCCCGACGCCTGGGAAATTACCGATTGACTTCAGCAACGCTTTATTGCACGCTGGAACCCTGTGCGATGTGCGCGGCTGCTTTGGTGCATGGCAGGCTTCAGACGCTGGTTTACGGGGCACGGGACCCCAAGGCCGGTGCTGTTGATTCTCACCTGAACCTGCTGGGAGCTGGTTTTCTGAACCATCGGGTCAAGGTGATATCCGGAGTGCTCCAAGAAGACGCTGGCAAACTGCTCAGGGAGTTCTTTCGACATAGAAGAGACCGCAAACACTGACTCACTCGGGGATCGAGCGACCTGACTTCCCCATTCTTTTGCGGAGAGGTACCGAAGTGGTCGTAACGGGGCCGCCTCGAAAGCGGTTTGGGGGCTAATCACTCCCACGCGGGTTCGAATCCCGCCCTCTCCGCCAACGTTTAAATCGATTAAATCAATAACTTAAAATAAATGTAAATCTTCACGTGGCTAATACGCGTGTTTAGTTTGGCCGGAATCGAGGGCGGTCATTGGGCTGGCCCTCAGACCTGGAATCGTTCTCTACGGCCGACGCCGAGAACTTCTACAGCAAGTATTATGTGCCCGCAAACATGGTGGTGACCCTGGTGGGCGACGTGAAGGCAAGCGAGGTCCTGCCGATCGTAGAGAAGTACTTCAGCCGTTTGCCCGCGCGGCCCAAGCCGGACCCGCTTCGTACCGCCGAACCGCCACAGAATGCGGAAAGGACAGTCATCCCGCACGAAACGTCACAGCCGATCTTCATCGAGGGTTACCAGGGTGAAACATGCCATTGAATGTGGCTTCATGCTATTCTCACCGACAAATCATGACGGAACCACCCAGGCGCCAAATTACCACTAAAATGCTCAGCGAAGCATGTGCGTTGAGGTGTCCGGTGGCTATCCGTATTCAATCAGGGACATGGAGAGGGCAATAAAGGGCTCCAAATCGAACTGAACATAGGGACCCAGCGCCTTAGACTTCAGCGGTTTGCGCTCAGGCAGGTGCATGAGGATTGCAGAATATAGTTATGGGTCCCTCATCGCCGGCCCCTGGAGCTAAGAGAAATATGCCGGCCACTGGACTGTATGGCGTCTCTGCGAGACGTCGTCTTTGGCGGCCTTCCTGACAAGCCGACGATTGATATAGCCGCCCTACAGCGAGCTGGTTGCATGCCAGCCATGCTCGTCTGGGTGCTACCCGTTGAGAGTCCAATAGGGGCGGTAGCTGGGCTTGAGATAGTCGTTGGCTTCGGGGGCGTTGACGATGCGGCCGCTCTTCAGAATGGTGAGTCCGGCCACGGAGGAGGACATGAATTTGAGCAAGTCACGTCGTTGCATAGGCTGAGCCTTCCTGTTCATAGTAGTTGATATTTTTATAGATACAAATCGCCATCTTCAGTGGCAATATAGCAATATACAGTTCATCGCGCGGCTCTGAAAAAAAGCGATACCTTCTCAGCTTACAGATGCAAGCCATGAGTCTAGAAATCAGGGAAACAATTGGCGGGCTAAAACATTACGTCAATGGCGTCCAGCTCCAGCCCGGCGCCCAGATCGAGATCCGTCTCGGCGATATCTGGGTGAGCGGCCGCTATGAATGCAGTTTGAAATCACCAGAAAGTCCAATCTGGTTTTATTACAGCGCCGACAAGCGACCTCTCCAACTCCCCAACGACATGGAAGTCCGGCTTCCCTCTACGGTTCTTCAACAGAGCGCGCCTCAACGCGCCTTGAACGCTACCTTATAAGTTCTACGGGATCAGTATCGAGCAATGGCTCTATTGGGCCCGGGTGGTGAACAATACCGGTTTCAATCGGTACTGAGGAAGACCCCGAACCTTCGATGTGTGGCATCGATTGAGGGAAGCAGTGTGACTTTACCCGCTCGCAGTGAAATTCCGGTACGACGGCAGACGCTGCTGCCCACGATGTATCCCAAGGTGGCCCCAGCGGTTACATCGCTGGCCCAATGTTTGTTATCCCTTATGCGGGAAACACCGATGAAACTCGCCACCCCATAGCCAATGATCCCTGCCTTCCATCCGTAGTACCGTTCCGCGACCGTGGCAACCGTGAAGGAAGTGGCGGCATGATCGGACGGAAATGAATAGTTATTGCTGCCATCTGGCCGGGTCCGGCGCACGGCGACCTTCAGTCCCAGGACCAGCCCTTCGTCAATGACCGTGGCCTGCGCCAGAGCGTAGGTGAAGGAGTGAAACCGGTCGTTTTGCGAGCCGTGTCCGGCTATCAGGAGGCCCCCAACCGCCGGCACTACCACGTAGGCCGATCCCAGCGCCGATCCAACCTCGCCGATTGTAGAAGAACCGTCCTTGACAGACATATGTTCCTGGATATCTTTATCCCAGATGGAGATGACTCCCGTTGCCGCGCCGCCAATCAACAGCGGAGCAATGTTCTTCTTGCTGAAAAGCGCCAGGAAGTTCCCTCCCAGGTTCTGCGGAAACCGCTTGAGGCTGGTGTATTCCTCCGGGGTGCCATTAGGCAGGTTAGTGGACGATGGCGTGTCATCGCCCAAAGCTGGCCTGGACAATATGAATAGGATGATAACTGCCGATGCGATGCACCGCGTCGCCACGAAGACTGAAAGGACTTTCATGAAAATCCCCCTTATTAAAGGGGGTCGGCAGCCTTGGCTGCCGGGGGGTTGTCCCTTTACCGAGAGAACCGGCCGGTCCTGAATAGAGACAACCCCCTTACCCCCTTCAAAGGGGGACGGATAAAGTTGAGGTGATAGCGGTCATCCGTTCGGATCCCCGCGAGCCAATCAGCCTTGGAGGGATTGAGTCCTGGGCCTCTCCTGGTTCAATCCCTTCAGGGTCACAATGTCTCTTGCCTTCAACCGTAGGTTCCCTTGCGGGACCGGCCTTCAACTGTTGCACCCGCGCCTTTTCAAATTGCCCCCTCGGGGACCACTACACCACTTTAGCCGAGACAGCAAAGTCTAGGCTCCACAACCCGTCTCTATCTGCCGATCTTGGTCCCGATGACCTCTCCCGAAACGATCAGCTCGACGCGCCGGTTCTTTTGCCGTCCGTCCGCTGTGCTGTTGTCGGCCACCGGCATGGTCTTGCCATAACCCTTGGCCGTGATGTTACCTTCAGCCAGCCCCTGTTGAATCAGATAATCGCGAGTCGATCCGGCTCGCTGTTCCGACAGTTTCTGATTGAATTCATCGCTGCCGACGCTATCGGTATGTCCTTCCACCTCCAGATTCAATCCGGGATGCGCCAGCACGATGCCCGCTAGCCGAGCCAACCGTTCCCGAGCCTCCGGACGCAAATTATATTTGCCCGTGTCGAACAAGACGTCTGCCATTGTTACTACGAGTCCACGTGGGGTGTCCCGTGTCGACAGGATGCGGTTGAATTGTTCCAGCAAACTCTCGCGCAAAGCCTGTTTCTCGCGTTCTGCTCTCTCTGCCTCCTGGCGTTGTCGCTCAGCCTCGGCATTTGCCGCCTCTTCCTTGGCCTTCAAGGCATCTTGCTCTGCTTTGGCTTTCAGTGCTGCCGACTCGGCTTCGGCTTTCATCTGAGCTTCCCGGGCCGCAGCCAGCTCCGCCTGCCGTTGCGCTTCCTCATCGGCTTTTCGCTTGGCTTCCGCTGCTTCCGCTGCCGCCTTGGCTTCCGCCTCCGCCTTGGCCTTGGCTGCCGCGGCTGCCTTTTCCTGCGCGATCTTCTCCTCGTTCTGCCGCTGCATGGAAAGAGCCCGCGCATCTTCCGAGAATTGAATCGCCTGCCGCGCCGTCGAGATGATTTCCTTCTTGTTGGCCTTGCTGGTCAGCGCATTCTCCGCCATCTTCAGGCTGGCTTCCGCCTTGGTGAATATTTCCGCAGCGTACTGATCGGCCTTGCGGGATTTCGCAATATCCACCGCGTTGCGCGCTTCATACATTTCCAGCGGCACATTCTTCAGATCCAATGTCAGCGCCAAGGGGTTTCCCATCTTCTCATACACCCCCTGCCTCATTAGTTTGTAGTCGTTAACCACAAAGATCTTCCCCTTCGTCCCCTTGCGGATTTCATTCTCCAGAACCACCATTTCGCTGGGCAAGCGCACAGAAAAATAAGGCTCAGCGGTAACAATCAGCGAAAAAGTCTGCGACTGGACCGTGGTCTTCAACTCCCCCTGTCCGTTCTTGTTGGTTTGAATTTCTCCAATGTTGCCGGTGCGGCCATCGGGTGAAACCGCCCACAATACAAAGGTTAAAAATTCCGTTCCGAGCTTCGAAGGCTGCCCCATCCCGGTGACCTTGACCTCGATGTTGGTTACTCCGGTCTTTGCCTCCACTTTGGCTTCTCCAGCGGCCTGCGGCATCAGGCTGGTGCCTTTCAGATCGACCATAGTCGAACCGCCCCCCACCTGGTAACCCACAGCTTTGGTGGATTTGCTGATGACGCCGGAGGCGGGTACGCCCTGGGGAGATTGGGCTGAGGCATTTCCTGCCCATAGGCAGAAGACCGCCAGGGCCAGTGCTGCTTTGATCAAACGTTTCATGCTCCACTCCTTTCAATTAATGGCTTCGTAAGGCCAAGTTAACCACTTTTGGACAACCATAATTCCGAAATAATTGTTGTGGCCTGAATTAAGGGTTCAGTTCTGGCCGCCCGATTATACCTCAACCCACCGGCTTTTTATCCCCCTTTACACGAATCCTCCTGCCTTTGCAGAAAATACATTTCTAACGTGGGAGCCGATCTCCGAGCGGCGATCCTGCCAGGGACATGAGAGGCTCACTTGAATATACCGTTTGGGAGGGTAGTCCCCGCGCGTGTGACCGCTGTCACCCGACGCGGCGATCCGTCTTGAGGTTGAGAGGCCGCTCATCAAGAGGAACTGCGCTTTCGCGCGCAGTCCCTTTCCACACCTGCGGCCACACTCAGGCAGAAGGATCGATGGCAGGTCTCGCGATGAGAAAAATGAAGGGACCCATTCAGTGATTGCGCAATGACGGAGACTGAAAGAAATGCCCTTGCAATGCCTCACGGATGGCGGGGAGCAGGTCGCGGTCCGCAGAAGACTTCAGCACGTAACCCATGGCCCCCAAAGCCCGCGCCTCTTCAACAAAGGAGGAGTCATCGTAAAGAGTCAGAAAGATGGCTCTGCCTTCGAAATGTTGTTTCTTCAGCTCACGGATTGCCTCGAACCCGCTAAGCCCCGGCATGAACAGATCCACAATCATCACGTCGGGATTAAGCCTTCTAGTTTCTGCGACTAAAGATGCACCATCTCTGACTGTTGCCACAATCTCGAAATCCGGAAGTAGCATCCGGCTGACCGCCTCAAGCACGGTCGGATCATCGTCGGCCAATATTACGCTCGGTAAGTTCAAGGGCTGCCTGCTCGAGTTTCGAATGCTGGACTGATATGCAAAACTACTATTCATTCAAATGATCAACCAAGGGATTGACCCCTGGCCTCCCGGGTCGGTTCCCACTTACAGGTAAACACTATTGAAAACCTATTCAATAGCCTCTTTACGTTTTTGTCAGCTGTAATCACTTACAGGTATTGCGATTCATTGGACAAAAGGCTCGGGGGATGAATCTGGAGGTCGTCAGCTCAAGATCTTGTCCATACCCCTTGTGAAGAAGCGCATAGCCGGCGAGATAATTCTAAGAGTGGGGCCTTTTACAGCCTCTCACCATGGTCGATGAAAATTCTGGAGGGCCGAGTGTATGACCGCCGTCACGCACGAGCCCAAAGACGGGGGCAAGGACCATTTGCCTTGCGGAGTTTGGCCCTCCCATCGTACCTTGGACGAATTGCTTCTGTCTGTGCCTAACCTGCTTGAAGTTACAGTTGCGAGTTTCCCTGTTTTCGGTCAATACTATCAAGGAAACGGGGTTTCGCCTGAGTGATCCCCATTTCTATCAAGATATAATAAGAGCCAAGCTGACATGAACTCAAAACCAAGCCTGAGTCGGTGTATTTCCCTCATATTGGGGATCTTCCTCATCCTACCTGCTGAATCCTTGCGGGCCCAGAAGGCCGCCGCAACCCAAAAGCCTGCGGCCAACAGCACTTCCACCGACCAGGGTTGGCCCAGGGAAGTTACAAAGGACGGGGCTCGGTTGGTCTACTACCAACCCCAGATCGATGAATGGAAGGACTATCGGCTATTGACGGCGGAGGTGGCGGTCTTGCTGACTCCGGCGGGAGGACAGCCAGCGCTGGGTGTAGCCTCTCTCCAAGCGGAAACTCTGGCGGATTTGGACAAGAGAACGGTCTTCATTCGCGGCATCCTGGTCACGGACTCGCGGTTCCCCTCCGCCGACAAAGCGACGGCGGACTCACTCGACCGTTTGTTGCGCCAACTGTTTCCAGCCAATTCGATGACCATTTCACTCGACCGGATTCTGGCCGGATTACAGCGAACCAAGACTCTGGCAAAACCGGTGGCCGTCAAAACGGACCCTCCCCGGATTTTCCATAGCTCAGTGCCGGCCGTTTTGTTAATTGTGGATGGCAAGGAGGTCCGAGCCCCCATCGAGAACACCCAGTTGGAATTTGTCGTCAACACAAACTGGGACATGTTCTACCACAAGAAGTCCAAGGTTTATTACCTGCTGGTGGAAAAGACCTGGCTGTCTGCTTCAGCCCTGGCGGGTCCCTGGAAAGTGACCAGCAAGCTGCCGGACGACATGTCCAAGCTGCCTGCCAACCAGAACTTTGACGAAGTCAAGAAGACGATTCCCCCCACCGTATCGCCCTCACTGAGAGGACCGGAGGTCTTCTACACCGATACACCAGCGGAACTCATTCTCTTCCAGGGAGAGCCGGCATACACCAAGATTGCAGGCACAAACTTGTCCTTCGCGAGCAATACGGAGAGTGACGTCTTTCTTCATTCCCCGGACAATCAGATTTATTTCCTGACCTCAGGCCGCTGGTTCCGTGGCCAATCTTTGGACGGGCCATGGAGTTATGCCTCGGGTGAGTTGCCGCCCGACTTTGCCAAGATCCCGGAGGATCATCACAAGGCCCATGTTTTGTCGTCGGTTCCGGGGTCCCAGGAGGCGGAAGACGCCGTTCTGCTCGCGCAGGTGCCAACCACGGCGGTTGTCAACCGGGCTGAGGTTGAAGCCAAGGTGAAGGTGTCCTACATCGGAGAACCGGAGTTCAAGCCGATCGAGGGTACCACGCTTCAATACGCGACCAATACCCAGAACAGGGTAATCCAGAGCGGAGATGTCTATTATCTGTGTCTGCAAGGGGTCTGGTTCATGTCCACTACGCCGAAGGGACCATGGAAAACCGCCGATTCGGTCCCCAAGGAGATCTACGATATTCCGCCCAGTTCTCCGGTTTACAACGTGACTTACGTCACCGTTGCAAACCCGACTGTCACAACGGTCGAGAGCAGTTACACCAGCGGCTACCTGGGCATGGTTGCAGTGGGCACAACTGTGGGCTTGACAATCGCTTATGGGACAGGTTATTACTATCCGCCCTATTACTACTGGGGGCCGATGTATCCGTATCCCATTTACTACCCTTGGCCAGTCACCTACGGCGTGGGCGCTGTTTACAACCCTTATACGGGTGGGTATGCCGTAGGCCGCGCTGCCTACGGTCCTTACGGGGCGGCGGCGGGAGCCGCGTGGTATAATCCCGCCACTGGAAGGTACGGGCGCGCTGCCACGGCCCAGACCTGGTATGGAGGGCGAACGGCAGCCGCAGGCTACAACCCATGGACGGGCGGTTACGGTGCCACGCGCCAGGGACACAGTCCCTACGCACAATGGGGACAGTCGGCTGCCGTACGCGGTGACGACTGGGCCCGAACAGGCCATGTCACCACAGCGCGCGGGACCCTGGGAGGCATTCAAAGCTCACAAGGCTCTGCGATTGGTTATCGTGGCTCCGGGGGTGGTACGGTGGTGAAGGGCTCCGGCAACAATGTTTATGCGGGCAAGGATGGAAATGTCTACCGCAAAGACTCCAGCGGCAGCTGGAGCAAATATGATAATGGCAACTGGAATCCGGTGGATACCTCGGGTGCAAAAGATCAAGCCAGGCAGGCCGCTCAGAACTCCGGTGTTAGCAGAGACTCGGTGTCTCAAGCCGCGCAAGACCGCACTGGATCTCGCTCGCAACCATCAGCGTCTCAAACGGCTTCTCGTACCAGCGCATCTCCATCGACCATGGACCAGTTGAATCGAGAGGCCAGCGCCCGCCAGTCTGGTGAACAGCGTGCCTCCCAACAGCGCCAATATGATCGCAGTGGCGGCTGGTCCAGCAGTGGGGGAGGCGGCTGGTCCAGGGGTGGCGGCGGTGCCCGCATGGGCGGCGGACGCCGAAGGTAAGAACGCTCCTGGGGTATTGAGAGTCGCAGAAAATGGTGACACGTTTTTGTCCCGAAGGGACAATGGAAGGTAGCCAGGGGTGACGCGCATTTCGCGCGTCACCCCTGGATTCTCATCCTAGCATAAGATGCCAATCCGGCAGGGGTGGCAGAGATGGCTATTTCTCAATTATGCAGGTAACAGTAGTTTCTAACCCATAATTCAATCGAAAAGGAGAAAGCATTATGAAGCTCATCCGATGGTTTGCCCCGGTGTTCTTATTGCTGGCTGGGATGGCCGCGGCACAAGATGTTCGCTATAACTATGACAAGACCGTGGATTTCACGAAGTACAAGACCTATAAGTGGGTCGAGATGAAAACGAGTGACAAGGATGAAATGGTCGACAAACAGATCAAATCCTCCATTGAAGCGGCGCTTGCCACGAAAGGCCTCACGAAGACCGACAGTGACAACGCGGATCTTTTCGTTGGCTATCAAGTCGCCATCTCGACCGAGAAGCAGGTAAACACCTTTAGCAGTGACTTTGGATATGGGGCCGGCTGGGGCTACTATCGCGGCGGCGGCATGGGATCTACTACGAGCACGTCAACCACCAGCACACTCTATATCGGTTCGCTGCAGCTGGACTTTTACGACGTTTCCACAAAGAAAGCTGTGTGGCGGGCTGTGGGCACCAAAGAGATTGATACCAAGGCAAAGCCCGAAAAGCGTCAGAAGAACCTGGCGAAGGGCTTGAAGAAGATGCTGAAGAATTACCCGCCCGAGGTCAAGAAGGGTTAGCTTTCTTGAAAATCTCCTCCTCTGGAGGGGGTGGAGCTGGTTGCGGCTCCGGGGGTGGGTTCTTGTGATCGAATCAGCCCACCCCTGTACCCCTCCGGCGGAGGGGACTACCTATTTTCATGTTGCGTGACGCCCCTGGAAGGGGCATGAATGGCCTTCATGAAAATGCGGTTTTAATGTG
>DATKMG010000659.1:0-15498 GCA_035541995.1 Terriglobia bacterium | reverse complement strand
AGATTGGACAAAGCTCGAGGAGGTTTAGATGAATCAGGCGATATTCAAAACCTCATCATGCTAAGGCCGGCCCTTAACCACCGCCCGGGCATATCAACGCCTGGAATTTCCTGATACCGGGAATTCGTCAGGTTGGAGCCTTCCAGGTAGGCCTCAAAACGTCCGAACCGTCGGCCAAGTCGGCAGTCTAGAACCCAATAATCTCGGCCATCCACGCGGAACTTATAGCTGACCCGCGGCCCGAAATTTATTGATTTGGGCAGCGATAGGCTAGCAAAGCCGATGACAGTATGGCGCGCATAATCCAGGACATATTTGGATAGAAAGGGGACCGCTCCGGCATCTGTGGACAGGTAAGTATATTGTATCTCCATTCTTCCTGCAGGGATCAGATGCTGGATTCCCAATTCCACACCCCGAGTATCCACGTTTCTCAAGTTGGTGCTACGCCACGCTTGTTGGGGAGACTCCCGTACCCAATCGATCGCATCCCTCTCATCTCGTGCAAACCAAGAGAGCGTTGCCATCCAACTGGATCGAAATAGCCAGTCCGCCCCGGCTTCTAAGCCCCATGCCTGCTCGGGTTTCAGATTGGAACTGGCCTGGTTATTGGGGTCGTGGTAATACAGTTCGGTGAAGGTTGGCACACGGAAGGCGTGTCCTGCCGAAGAACGGACTTTTATGGTGGGCAAGACCCACCAACTCCCACTGATCGATGGGTTCAGAGAGTTCCCGAAATTCGAATAGGTATCAAAACGGATGCCCGGCGCCAGGACGGCTTTGCTACCTAATTTCCGCTGCAATTCCCCCAGAAAGCTGACATGACCAAGAGAATGGTTACCCAGGCTGTTTGACCTGATCCAGTCACCACCCCCGTCAACCCCCAAGGTCCATCGGGTTTCCTCTGAAACGGTATGGCGAAGACGAACCTGAACGCCCGGACTGTGGGTTCTATGGAAGTTCTCGAAAAAGCCGGGATTGTTGATGTCCCAGAGGAAATGGTCACCGTGTGTCCGATAGTACGTCTGGCTGGTGAGATCCCAGGAGGGTTTGACAATCCACTGGCGCTCAAAACCAAGAAACGTGGTGTTCGTCCATTCTCGGGAAGGGGAGTTTCCATAAAAGCCCATGGCGCCGAAGTCTTTTGCCAGATGGCTAAGCAACAGAGAAGACCGCTCCCCCCAATTGGTCCGAGATGTAAAGCCATATGTTTGGAAGTCCCGGTCATAAGCAAAACCGGAGGATCGATTGAACTGGACACCGAATAACTCACTGAGGTTTCCTTTTTCGAATCCAGCGTCAACGAACGATTCCACGAAACCATACTGCCCCCCTGACACCCCGGCCTTAATTCCTTTGCTCTTTTTCTTTGTCACCACGTTTACGGTTCCGCCAAACGCATCAGCCCCGTAGAGTGAGGAACCGGGGCCGCAGAGAATTTCGATTCGTTCGACATCCTCAAGAAGCACCGGAATATCGGCATTGTGGTGACCAGTCTGGGCGTCATTCAAGCGCATCCCGTCAACGAGAATCAACGTTTGACTAAAGTCTCCACCCCGAACAGAGATGTCTGCCTGAACCCCAAATGGAGCACGGGAATGAAGGTCTACACTGGAAATGTATTGTAGAACCTCCACCACAGATCGGACCGGCAGCCTGGCGATTTGTTCCGAAGTTAAGACCGCCACGGTCCTCGAGAGGTCCTCAAAAGGGATCGGGTATGTGCTGGCAGTCACCGTAATTGACTGGCGCAACGGTGTCTGTGCCAAGACGGGAATTACCGGGGCAGCCACACCCATGAAACAAAACCCAAATATCAGGAGTTGCCTCATTCCTAGCCCCTGGTGAGATGGTGACTTGCGTCTATTTTTTTGGCCTGCGAGGGAATTTTGGATACGAAAGGACTTCCCTGAATGAGGTAACGCCAGGGTATTGAGTGCCAGGGTTCCGGGGTTCGACCGAGACCCACTCGGGGCCCCCTGAAGACTAAGTCATCGGGGATTGCCGGTCCGCCTTCGATCCAAAGGCCAGAGCTCTTAGAGCATAAG
This sequence comes from Terriglobia bacterium, assembly GCA_035541995.1. Lineage (GTDB taxonomy): Bacteria > Acidobacteriota > Terriglobia > Versatilivoradales > Versatilivoraceae > DATKMG01. The sequence continues at coordinate 13,450 of DATKMG010000659.1, read as the reverse complement.
TCCAGAGCGTTTTCCTCTGCTGCTATTCCCAATGCCTGAGTGAGTCGGGCTGGTCCACTGCAGAGCAGGTTTCCAGCCTGGAATCCTCGTCTTTCCCGCATTACATCCAAACCTTCCTTGGGCTCCAATGCCCGGATCAAGACCGCCGCAGGGAATCCTTCTCCTTCTGTGATGACATTCAACAACCAGTGCATTCCGTAGGTGAAATAGACATAGCTGTAACCCGCAATACCATACATCACTTCGGTCCGAGGCGTTCGTCCGGCCCGGGCATGGCAGGCCAAATCTTCTTCTCCTATGTAGGCTTCAGTTTCGACAATGATTCCGGAGAGCCTGGCGCCATCGAGAACCCGGACCAGCTTGCAACCCAGCAATGCCTGTGCAACGGAGCAGGTATCTCTCGAGAAAAAGGAGCGGGGCATGGGACCCTTCGATGGTCGCATTCTAATCCTCGCAGTCTTGTTTCCCATGGAAAACACAGAATCGGGCACGTTGGATTTCTCTGTGGGCGCAGAAGACAATTATCAGGAGTGATCTCCAGCGCTAGAGGGAGTGACTTCGGAGGGCTTCGTCAGGAACTTTTCGCAGTAATCGGCAATGCTCCCCTTCGAGTATTGGACACCTAGGACCGTAAAATCCCGAAGAGCCACTTTGAGTACAAACATCAGTCGATTATTGCTATTGGGGTCCGGGGGTCTTAAGTAGAATCCATCATCCACCAGGAAACGGATCGTGTTGCTCAGAATCCCTTCGATCGTCTCATTATCATGGAACTTCAGCCGTACCCAGAGGCCATCAATTCTTGGTTGACTCTCGAAGAACTTGACTTCGGCATACTCCTTGTTTCCGGAGAATTTCCGAACAAAAAAGAGCGCCTTCAGTTCTTTCTTGGGAATATGGATCGATTCATCAGTGAGAGAATTAACGACGATTGCATCGCCCTGGGTCAAGTCGGGTCGGGAGTCCGTGTACCCCTTGATGACTTCGCCGTTCAATTTTCTAACAATGACTTTTCGCTTATCCATGAAATTGACAAGGCGAAATCCGGCTTGGCCTGATTCCACGAGAATGCCTCAACTTGGGCCAGGTGTCAATTTCGCCAATCGCAACTGGAGGGCGTATTATACGCAAGCCAGACAGATCTCGCAACTCCCTCATTTTCTTTCGGCCTATCCAAGAAGTCACTTTAAAGACATTAAAGGATATTTTCCTTTTTTCGTAAAGTAGAAATGGGGATAGAATCTGTTATTTTGAGAGAGAGTGTCTCGGGTTGGCAACGAGCCATGCTTGACCCCGGAGAACAGAATGGGCGGTCCATCAGGCAAGATTCTGGTAGTTGACGATGACGAAGCCTTGGTTGGGATGCTGGGTACATTCCTGTCTCAGCATGGCTATGAGACAGATGTTGCCTACAGCGGGAGCATGGCCCTGAAACGAGTCGAAGCTTTTCATCCTGATTTGGTCTTGATGGATATCGGCCTCCCTGACGTTTCCGGCCTCGAGATATTGCGACGCATCCGCTCGGTTCCCTCATATCAGGAAATAACGATCATCTTAATCACCGGAACCTCCGGGTTGGAGATGAAGATCGAAGGATTCCACACCGGAGCCAATGACTACATCTCGAAACCCATTGTCCCTCGCGAACTCCTTCTGAAAGTGGAACGGTTTCTGAAAACAGCGGAGAACCATCAAAAAACCATCGAATCCATACGGAGAGAAACCCTGAATACGCTGGTTCATACAGTAGCTCAAGATCTGGCGGCGCCTTTGGCCGCTATTCGAAATGAAATTGCCTTGGCCGATTTGGATCAGGACCTCGACAGTCTCCGCACTCGCTTGAAGACGATAGAAGGTATGACCCGCCAGATTCAAGAAACCATTGTCAAGCTAAGCGCGGCTTCCCGGGTTTCCTCAACAGAACCCCTGCCGGGTTATCAGCTTCTTGAGCAGAAGGATGCCACTTCGGAGTAACATGGCAGTGTCGACGTTTCCCCCTTCAGCCCCACTAACCACCAAGCTCAAGGACCTCTGATTGGCAAGAGAGGAGAATTGAAGGATGGCTCAGATTTTTCGCATATCCCTGTTGCTCCTGTTAATCTCGATGGCATTATCTCCGTCCCATGTCTGTCAGAATGAGACAACTTGGTATCTTCCTGGCGCTGCCGAGACTGCGGGTAGAAATGGAACCTGGTTTTCTTCGACTCTGACCCTTTCTAATCCCGGTTCGCTTCAGGTTCCGGTGCAGATCGGCTTCATTCCTTATCCCGGCAAAACAGTGCCTACTGGACAATCGAGGACTCTTGCCCCCGGCCAGACTATGCGCCAGGAGAGAGTCCTGCGAACGCTGTTCGGACTGACTTCAGACGCAGGGACCCTGACCTTCTCCAGTGGTGTCCCTTTATACTCCGCCCTCACCACCGAAAATGTAGCCAGTCCAATTGGCACATATGGGTTAGCTCTCCAGCCAGTGGATGCTTCCTCCCTTCTCACCGTGGGCTTCACGGGGCACTCCATTTGGGTCACTCAGAATGCTGCTTTCCGGACGAATGTGGCCTTGTTCCTGCCGGATCAGGGGAGTTCTGTGACGCTAGAAGTCTATGACGAGCAGAACGTGTTGCGGGGAAGTGCCTCGGTCTCTGCAGCCGCACCAATGAGTTGGCAGGCGGCCATTTCCGACTTAATTGGCCCTGCTGATTTGAATCTAGGAAAAGTAGAGATGCACGTAGTTCAAGGGAGAGCATTCGGCTACACAGCCGTAGTTGATAACGTCACCGGCGATGGGATTGCCGTGCCCACTCTCCGGTTGGAGAGTGACTTCACCGACTGGCTGTTGAACGGAGTAGCCCGTAGCCCGGGAGTGGCCGGGACTTACTGGAGCAGTGACGTACGATTGTTCAACCCTCAGGACACGGCACTCCTCGTTTCTATTGATTCCTTGGGATTTCCTGGGGGGAGCATCAGGATAGTTCGGTCACTTCCTGCGCACTCGATCATTGAGATAACGGATATCCTGGGTCCGAATGGTCTGGGATATGAGGAGGGTGTAGCCGGCGCCTTGCGTTTTCAAGCCGACAGTCCCTTCTTGGTGGCCGCTCGAACCACCAACCTGGACCCCACGGGTCAACGAACCGGCTCCTTCAGCGCATATGTTCGAGCAGTCCCTTATGCTCGGAGCATGGTGGGATCGCCTGCTGCAGGGATCTTCGCCGGTTTGGACCAGTCCTCCGGATTTCGCACCAACCTGGCATTTCTGGCCGGAGCGGACGGTGTCGCTGGAGGCCTCTCCTTGCGGGATCCTTCAGGTAGTGTCTTATCGACCATCTCTCTTGCTCTGAGCCCCTTCCAGTGGCAGCAGAAGAATCTTGCGAACTGGTTCCCCTCGGTTGTCGTCCCTCCTTCTTCTCGTGTTGACGTGCAATTGACCCAGGGGGCCCTCGACGGATACGCATCAAGGATTGACAACGGAACCGGCGATGCGGTGGTCCTGCCGATATCGTCAGGCATCACAGGTGTCATAACGGAATCTCCTCCCATGATTGGCGGATGCAGCGTCTTCCCGCCGGACAACCCCTGGAACCGTGACATCTCTAATGATCCCGTTGACCCGAATTCCGCCAATTACCTGGCCAGTATGAATGCCAGCTTCAAACATCTTCACCCCGATTTTGGATCCAACCCCACCTACGGAATTCCATATACCCTCGTGCCGGGAACACAGCCCAAGGTTCCGATGAGCTTTGATTATGCGGATGAAAGCGACCCGGGGCCTTATCCGTTTCCGTCAGAGGCACCGATAGAGGGAGGCTCCGGTTCCACGGGGGACCGGCATGTCCTGGTTGTGGACACTGGCCATTGTCTACTTTACGAAACCTGGGATTCGCACTACATTGGGCCGGGGTGGCATTGCGGGTCCGGCGCCCTCTTTGACTTGAGCTCTAATCGACTCCGGCCTGATGGCTGGACCTCTGCCGATGCGGCAGGGTTGCCAATTCTTCCCGGTTTAGTGCGCTATGATGAAGCTGCTATACAGGGAGAAATTCACCATGCCCTCCGCTTTACTGTGCAGCAAACCCAACGTGCCTATGTCCACCCGGCTACGCACTATGCCAGCAGTGACACAAATCCCAACCTTCCTCCCATGGGTCTGCGGGTGCGGCTCAAGGCCGGCTTTGACATCTCAGGCTTTGACGGCACTTCCCGGGCCGTTTTGGTTGCGTTGAAGAAGTACGGCATGATGGTAGCAGACAACGGCTCCGATTGGTATATCACCGGGGCCACAGATAGCCGTTGGGACGACGCCAATCTCGAGGATTTGAAGACTGTGCCTGCCAGTGCATTTGAAGTGGTGCAACTGGGTTCCATTCACCATTGATCCCCTCTAGCGTGTAAGAACGAGGATTACTTAAGCGCGACGTGCCAGGGGAAGTCCCCTAATCCGGGCTGGCTCTATAGCCAATTAACTCTTTTCAAATCGGGCAGAATCGGGTACAAATAGCGCCCTGCCATAATGGCAGCCAGCTTATTTATAGACGCAGAACAGAGAGGAATAATTCATTGGATAAATCCGTCGAGTCCTTCCTACGTGTCGGATACGCCTTGCGAACCAGGTGCATCTGGATTGTCGTCATCTTCCTGCTGTGCCTTATTGCAGTCGTTCCGGTCCGGGCACAAATAGAGGAAGTTGACCTCCCTGAACAGTCAGTCGATTGGAAGGGTCTCTTCTACAATTCCTCTTTCTACCTCGGAATTATGCACGGGTTCCGCCTGGCAACCGAAGCGGGTACCAGGGAAGGCCTAAGCGGTCCGTTTTGGCCTGACTACATTCACACCTTAGGCAACCTCCACGGGTGGTCTGACGGAGATGAGTTCATGGTGAACTACATTGGTCATCCGATCCAAGGTGCCGTGTCGGGTTTTATGTTTGTGGAATATGATCGGAAGTATCGGACAGTTGAGTTTGGGAAGAGACCGGCTTATTGGAAGAGCCGGCTGCGCGGGGCAGCATGGGCGTGGGCCTTCAGTGAGCAATTCGAAATCGGACCGGTCAGCGAAGCCTCGATCGGCAACATCCAAGCTCTTTATCCCGCGCAAGGTTTTGTGGACCATGTGATCACTCCTTCGGTGGGGTTGGGATGGATGGTAGCAGAAGATGTTCTTGACAAGTACGTAGTTGAATATGTCGAGTCTCGCACCCGCAATCTGATGGTACGCCGCCTGGTGCGCACCTGGCTTAATCCTTCCCGTGGTTTTGCAAACCTGATGGCCTTTCGCACCCCCTGGACCAGGGACTCCAGGCCCGCCGTGGATGAATACGATCCCAAGGCCTGGAAGGTGGCCCGTTCCAAGACTGCGTCATCCACAAATTCTGCAGGTGTGGCAGGGGATACCTTTCTTGCCCAACCGAGTGATCAGGCTGGAATGGCACGCATTGGGGGACCAAATATCACAATCCCAGCATTTGAACTGGCGGTCCATTACGACTACTTCCACCATTCGCAGAGCGGTTCGAGTTCGGGAAGCTGTAATGGGGGTGGAGCGACCGGGACTTTTTTCATGAATCGCTGGCTGGGGGCTGTGATCGACATCAGCGGATGCAAGATGTCGGAACCGGATACCAATCTGAGCGGCGATTCATTGACCTATCTGTTTGGCCCTCGATTCATGTACCGAAGTCCCAATCGATTGTCCTTGTACCTGGACCTGAAGATCGGCGGCAACAAAATAACTCAAGAGCGCGTTTTCCCCGACAGGATTCCTACAGGGGATCTCACTGAATGGAATGCTCTCCCAGCCTATGATCGTCATGCTTTATACACGCAATCGACCGAAGCCAATGGTTTCGCTGTGGCCGTTGGCGGAGGCATGGACATTGCGCTGAACCGGATGCTGGCGTTTCGAGTCGGCAATCTTGAGTATCTTCACACTACAATCGGAGATTACGCCCTGGGCAATTACTCCAACATGCTTCGCTTCAGCACCGGTTTGATTCTCCGGACCGGGACCTGGTGAACTGCTAACCTGCAATTCTTACAACCAAGGCTTGACGCGGCCGCTGGCCGCAACCAAAACTAAACGCAGAGGCACAAAGGCGCAGAGAAGCATCCCGAACGCCATGGGTCGCTGGCAATCTCTGATAGACCAGAATCGAAGGGGTAAACTTTAGAATCCAGATTTCACCGCCCTAGATAAGCGATTCCGGGACGTCCCACCTCCCGGTTTCGGCGGAGCGGAAGATGGCATCGATCACTGCCATGTTCCTCACGGCATCTTCCAGCGGGGTGGGCACCTCGATCCCTTCTCGTATGGCCCTCGAAAAAAGGTCACCCTGGATGGTGTATTGGTCGCAAGCGTCGAATTCCTTAATTTCGATTCCGCCTCCTAAAAGATCCGATCCGTCATCAATGAAAATCCGGCAAGGGCGGTCCGGCGGGGCATTGAACGGGATCTCAATCTCGACGCGCCCCTGGGTGCCAAAGAATTGCATGCGCTGGTATCCCACCAGCCGAGTTCCGCAAGTGAAAATGGATTGCCCGGAAGGGAAATCCAAGATGGCTGAAGTGAGCCGGTCAATCTTCATCTGCGGATCCCGCTCCACCAAACCCATCACTCGCTTTGGCTCTTCACCGAAAATCCACCGCGAGCAAGTAATTGGATAACATCCAATATCCATCAGCCCACCACCTCCCCACTCCAGAACGTTGCGGATGTCCGACGGATCAGGAAGAAAGTAGCTGAAATAGCCCAAGACAGAACGAACCTGACCGATTCTGCCCGTCTGGATCAGTTGCCTGGCCGTCAGCCATTGGGGGTGAACCCGAACCATGAACGCTTCCTGCATCTTAACCCTGGTCCGATCTCTGGCGGCGATCAACTCAAGAGCCTCCTTGGCATCCAGTGCAATCGGCTTTTCGCAGAGGACATGCTTGCCTGCCTCGGCTGCCCTGATTGACCATGGAACGTGAAGATGATTGGGAAGTGGAACGTAGACCGCTTCGATCTCCGGGTCCTCCAACAGATCTTCATAGGAACCATAGGCCTTTGGAATTGCCAACTCCTTGGCAGCCTTCTGGGCTTTCTTCAGGTCTCTCGAAGCGATTGCTGTTACCTGCGACCACTCCCCGCGCTGCATGGCGGGGATCACCTTCATCACGGCAATGCGAGCGACACCCAGCACTCCCCAGCGGACTTTGTTTTTGACCATTTCAAGCCTCTATCAATGAGATCTGCGTATCAATCGTACACTCTTTGGCCTCGGGAACCTTGTCAGGGCCGCCATTCCTCTCAAGCAGGAGAGAGAGTGCTGAGGGGGAAGTCAGGAGCAGCGTTCCAACAGGAACTTAGACATTCGCCACTCATTTTTGCAGGATCATGAGCAATGAAAAAGGCCAGGAAACCCTGGCCTTAGAATGTTCTGCTTTCTTGCGCTGCCCTGGCTACTTCACTTCGCTTCGCAAAGCGTCTTCAATGGCTCCCCACCCTCCATTGTACATCGAGGCGAGTATTTTCTGTTCGTGTCGCTCCAAAAAGCGGCATGCTTCTTCCTCATTGAGATCGACCCTTAGAATATGCTGCGCCCACTGAACCACTTCGGCCGGCTCAATCGAGGCCTGAGCAAAACTCCCCTTCTCCATCTTGGTTGCGCTGGACATGATTCAACCTCCTTGGGATTGAATTCAATGCCAATACAAAAACCAAAATCAAAGGCCAGAGGTCCGAGGAAATAGAATAGCACAATTGGGGGGGCACGAATGAAAATCTTGCCCACAGAACACACAGAACGACGCACACAATCAATCTGGGCGGGAGTAAACCATGCGTTGATACTCCAATTTTGGGCAATCCCCGAAGTTGACTAGTTACAAATGACCTGCTACTGGCTCTCAGCGACCTTTCAGGGTGAAGACGAGAGTGGGATCGAGCGGGTAGCGGCCAAAGTGCTCCCCATAAATAGCTAGCCCCCCGGGTAAGGTTTCATCGACTTCCAGGCGGAGTATGATTTCTTTTGCTGCCGCTGCAGCGTATAAGGCTGACTTCGTGATCACGGCAGAAATGAGGTACCCGTAGGACCCCGCTTCTCTCAGTTTCTTGTCACGTTTTTGTGAGTGCCAGGAAAGAATTCCCCGATGGTCCGCCGGATCATCCCATAAGTCAAAGACTCCCTCTGACTCGCCTGCCACCCGGATTCGGACGGCACTGGGATACCGGAGTGTATCCGTCATGGGATAAGAGTTAGGATTGACGCTGGGGTCCTGGGTCCCTCTGCCACGCATGAAATCGCCCTCAACCGGGTTGGCTTCATTTCTATCTTTTCCGAAAAGCTGCTTAGCTGAAAGCTCAGCTATTAAAATGACGCTATCTATATCTTCAATCCGAAGTCCGGCAGGCCAGGGGATGCGATATTCAAAGTATCCGGAACCGGCCCCGTTGACCTTCAGGCCGTCAAGAACGTTCCATTGTTTGAGGCTCCATCTCGCTGACTGAAACTGCTGAGGTGCAATTCGGATGAGGCGAATATTCCGGCCTTCTTCGTTAAGCGTTTCATCCCGAGGCGCGGGACCGCTCGTCACCAGAAAAGTGTTGAAGTTACGATGCAGGATTTGGCCGGATTCCGACTTGAGCACCAAGCTCAGAATCGCCAGGGCAGGCTTGGATGGCATGGTGACTTCCAGAGCTGGAAGTTCCTGGGACATCCAGGGAAGAAAGGCCACGGGGCGGGACAAGCGGGAGTAGACTTCATGGCGCCCCAGGCTGTCCCAGCCGTGGAGTTCAAAGTCCAGGACCAGGCTGGTTCCTGGACACTTGTCAGTCATGAAGGATGCATAGAGAGGGACCTGGATTATACTTGCCGGCTTGACTTCCCTGCAAATCTCGCTGCCGGTCGACACATAGAACGGCGAATGCCAGTCGATCAAGCTCATCCCTGGCACCAGTTCGTCCAAACCGGTAATCTTATCGGAACGATCAAACCGGTAATAGCCATTCCATTCATTGATAACGTCATGATGCTCTGTGTATAGCCAGCCCGCGATCTTAGGATGACGCCGGAATTCATTCATCATGATGTGGTAGTCCCAACTCCAATCCACGTCTCCGGTGCTTCCCTCGTATCCCCAAACATTCCCGCACTCGCTGTTCAACATCGGCTGATTATTCTGGGTTCGGCCGCCAATGAAGTTCCATTTCGACCCGGGAAAGGTATCCGCAGAAACTCGATCCAGGAGCGCCTCCCAGCCGTAACCCGGCAGGTAAGAATGCCAGGTGTTGAGATCCGTCACAACGTGGTCGTAGTTGCAGGCCGAGTTGTCTTCCACCAGACGTGTAGGATCGAGACCCTTGGCCAGGTGAACCATCTTGGCCACCCATTCTTGGGTTTCGGCCATATAACCCTTCCCCTTGGTTGTCAGGCCCCAGGTTTCGTTGAACAGCACCCAGGAGAAAATGGAAGGGTGGTTGTAGTCTCGACGGATCATACCCTGAAGTGCGGTCTCGACTTCAGACCGCATTTCCAAATCCGGCTCGCCCCAGCTATTGGGAATATCGGCCATAATCAATAATCCCAGGCGGTCAGCCCAATAGAGTTTGCGGGGGCACTCTATCTTGACGTGAATCCGCATCGCATTCAGCCCAATCCGGCGTGCGCGAAGGATCTCGTCGCGCATGAAGCTGTCGCTCGGAAAGGTATAGAAACCGTCCGGGTGATACGCCTGGTCAAGCGTCATCTGCAGGTATATGGGCTTATTGTTAAGTGCAATGTAGGGGTAGTTCAGCCCAGGCAAAGGCTGCACGCTGACTTTTCTCATTCCGAAATAGGTTTCTACCCGATCACTCCCCTGCGGTTCGCCTCGAATACTTGCGGCTACCTGATAAAGGAATGGATCGTCCAGTGTCCAGAGCCTGGGATTAGCAAGTGGAAGTGTGTATAGGAGGTCCTGAGTCCCCTTTGGAATCGGCTGGACAAATTCGGGCCTTTTTGAATCTTCGCCCTGGAAACCCAAAACAAACTGCAGGTCAGAGGGAGCGGGCAGGTTGAGAGCAGCGTGAATGCGGACCAGGTCATGATCAATGTCGGGTGTGTAGTGGATATACTGCAGATGGGTGCGAGTTCGTGCTTCCAGGTAGATTGTCTGCCAGATACCCTGCGCCGGGCCATATCCCTGCTTTCCCTCCAGCTTAAAAGGATGGGGCGTATCGTCCACCCTCAACACCAGTTGCTGATTCCTTCCCCAACGAAGTTGAGAAGTCAGATTCCACTCAAAAGGGGTGTATCCTCCCTGATGCTGGCCCAAGCGCTGGCCGTTAAGCCATCCCGTTGTCAGCCAATCACACGCCCCAACCACCAGAAAAACCTGCTTGCCTTTCCAGCTTTCTGGTACCTGGAGAGTCCTTGAGTACCAGGCGATAGGGGCTTTGTCCTCAATTCCTGAGAGGCGCGACCCCCAGGAAAATGGAACTGTGATTCTGTCAGGAAAGGTTTCGCCGACCTGATACCATTTTTCTGATTCACCGACATTCTCAAGGTCGAACTTCAAATTCCATGGACCGTTCAAATTCATCCACTCGGCCCGATAGAAGTCGGGACGCGGATGTTCAGGCAGAGGAATAGGCGGCTCAACTCTTCGCTCTCCCATGGCTGCCTGCCCACTAAAGCAGATCAACAGGGGAAGACCGATCGACAGAAGAAATGGGCCTCTGGCCATTTGAAATCTCCAATTCATCATCAAACATTAGTCCAACCGTTGGGTTCATTGCATCGAACATGCTAGAATAGAGGAAATCAATTCGCTTTAAAAGGTGCCAATTTCGGTTGTTCCTTTACAGCTTTGGAAGTGTCGCTGCGATGACAACCAAGGGCTTAGCGAGGAAAGGGAATATCAACTGGAGGAAACATGCAGGCTGCAAAACTCCCACCCTTGTTATTAGTCACGATGATAGGACTTCTTTCGATTCCGCTGCTCATTGCACAAAAGGAATCGGCTGCTTTGAGTGGACTGGTTCTGGATGCTTCAGGCCTACCGGTTCCTGACGCTTCTGTAACAGCCACAGAACTAGAGACTGGCTTCAAGTGGCAAGCGGAGACAAATTCCTCTGGCTACTATGCATTCCCTTTCTTGAAGCCGGGAGGATATGAGATTCGTGTCAATAAAGAATCCTTCAGACCTGTGACCTCGACATTCCGAGCCCAGGTCAACCAGGCTATTCGATTGGACTTCCGTCTCGAGTTGGGTCCCATTTCAGAACAGATGAATGTCTCGGCAACTGAGGATCTCCTCCAGATGGAGAACATGGCCATTGGCGGGCATATCGAAGGAAGTAGTCTGGAGGGATTGCCCGGAAGAGATCTATCGACCCTTTTGGGTACGTCGTCGGGCGTCGCAAATCTTTCGCTGCAAGGTTACACCGTAAATGGTCTGACCCCCTTGCAACCAGGTCGTGGGGCGCTTGCCCAAAATCTAAACATCGGAGGATACCGACAGACCGGGAATTACTATGTTTTGGATGGCTCGACGAACACCGATAATCATATCAATGCCTATGTGAGTGCTCCTTCAGTTGAATCGCTTGAGGAGTTGCGCCTGCAGACCAGTACTCATTCCGTAGATTTCGGTAATGTCCCGGGAGGTGCAGTCAACCTGTTAACCCGCTCGGGAACCAGCCAATGGCACTGGGAATTGTACGATTACCTGCAAAATAACGCCTTGAATGCCCGACCGTATAACTTCAATGAAGAACAGGGGGTTTTGCCAAAGCCGCCCCTTCGACAAAATCAATTTGGCGCGAGTATTGGTGGCCCATTGCGCATCCCTGGGATCGACCAAACGACAGGGCGTAGCTTCTTCTTTCTGCATTACGAGGGGCTGGAGGCGAGGCGCCGTGATCAAGCGGTCGCGAGTGTTCCCACAATCAAAGCAAGGAACGGCGACTTAAGTGATTACGGCGTCACCGTATTTGATCCGAATTCTTTAGTTAACGGGGTGCGCAGTCCCTTTACTGGAAACGTCATCCCTGAGAATCGCCTCGATCCCGTGGCCGTGAAGATGTTGGCAATCACTTCTTTGCCAACGATTCCCAATCAGATCATAAACAACTACGTGGCCAATCAGCCGAGCCGGAATCACAACCACCAGGGAAACATCCGCCTCGATCATCAGTTTTCAGCATATGACTTCTTGTATGGAACCTACCACTTGAGCGATGAAAAGTTCAATCAAGACGGTGTCCTCGGTCCGATTACCGGAACCACCACACGAGTTCGCTCGCAGAATCTGGCACTGAGTTACACCCACAGTTTCGCTTCAAGCACACTAAACAACTTCAAGTTTGGATACAATCGGCTCAGAGCCGTAGACGGCATTTACAATGATGGGACCCAAGACATCATCGGCCAATTGGGCATCAACGGAATAGACAGGAGCCCCTCCAACTATGGCTTTCCCTTCTTCGGATTGGGCTTTATCCAAGTCCCATTTGACGATCCGAGCCGGCCCGTGAATTTGAGAGACAATACTTACCAGGTGCTCGATACGGTGACAATCATTCGAGGTCGCCATCAGTGGAAATTCGGAGGCGAGTGTCGGCGGTTCGAAGACAACTTCCGAATGTCAAATGACTCGCGAGGAAGTTTTCGCTACAACGGAGTTTTCACAAGCGGCCCTGATCCGATCGCTCCAGCCAGCAATACCGGAATCGCCCTGGGTGATTTTCTGTTGGGCTTCCCGCAACAGGCCGATCGAACGATTGGCGTGCCCCAGGCTTACTTGCGTAGGTCGTCCTACAGCCTCTTTGCGGAAGATACGATCAGGTTGACGCAGAAACTGGCTCTGACGTTGGGCCTGAGATACGACTACACATCGCCGTTTAATGAAAAGCACGACAACTATTACAATCTGGATTTTTCCAATCTGCCGGAACCTCCCAAGTTGGTCCAATTGGGAGTTGATTCCAGTTCTCTACCAAAGGACGGTGTTCGATCCAACACCAGAAATTTCGGTCCTCGACTGGGTGTGGCTTATGAAGTCCTGCCCAAGACTGTCCTCCGAACGGGCTATGGCATTTTCTATGTCCAGGAAGTCGGGGCTATGTTCTACGATCTGGTTCGGAACGGAGTCCAGACCGAATCCTATAACTCACCTGTGATTGCTCCAGCCTTCACCACGGCGAATGCCTTTAACACGACAGGGGGAGGACTACCCAGCTACTTCTACATTGATCCGAACAGTTCAACTCCATATGTGCAGGAGTGGAATTTTGGAATTCAGCGAGAACTTCCCTGGAAAATAAGCGCCGAAGCTGACTATGTAGGGAGCAAAGGGACCCACCTGTTCAGGTTCCGAAACTGGAATAATGCGTACCATGTGGAGACCGGGGAAAACCTGGATCCACGCCCGGGGGACCTGCAGCAACTTCGAACCTTTCCCTCACTGGGGCCGATACTGGAACACGAAACCAG
>DATKMG010000658.1:0-4968 GCA_035541995.1 Terriglobia bacterium | reverse complement strand
CCGACCTCCAGGTTATGAGAGGCAATCTCAGACCGCTCACCGCGGACCGCAAGGGCACCCGATTTTAGGCAGCCTCGCGGTCTTCGGTTTCAAGGAGCCTGGCGGTCTTCGATTGGTCAATCGAAGACCGGATTTGAGCCTGGAAGCCTAGATTTAAGATCCGAAAAACACTTCCAGGTGACAATATTACAGAGAAATTGTACCTCAATTTCAAGGTGCGAAAAAACATTGCGGTCTGCGGTTCGGGAGGAATCAGGGAAATCAACAGTTTTTTGGTCTTGAACCGAAGACCGGATTCCAGCCTTTAAGTCATGTCTGCCGAATCAACCATTCAACCCTTACCAAATCATCTACCGTTTGGTATTCTGGATCGCCGGTTAAAATAATCGCACTTTCACACATAGCAGATGCGACAGCAAAGGCATCTGCAAAGGAAAGTGCATGGGAGGCTTTTATGTGAGCTGCATCCAAAATCAGATCACGGCTGGCTTCTACCAATTCCAGAGGAAGGCTCTCGATTAATGCCTGGACTGCTTGTGCAGCCGGCAACCCCCGCGTTCGTTCTGTGATGTAGAGCACCTCTCCCAAGTTGATCAGCGACATCACCAAACGGCACTTGTGGCTTTTCGCGAGCGCGAGCACCTCCTGCACCCGTCCCCCTCCCGGCTCGTCATTCAAATATGCTAGCAGGGCAAAACTATCCAAAAGATAGATGAGCTTACTTACCACGTTTCAAATCCAGTTTATGTTCTTCCACCACGGCCTGAGTGAGCGAGTCGTTGCCTTTCAACATACCTGCGCCTTGCTTTACCGGATCCTTGAAGGCTGGCACTATTGCGAGGACTCCCCCATAATCCACGACCTGTAAATTCGCACCTGGTTTTAGCCCATACTTTTCACGCATCGCCGCCGGAATCACCACCCAACCTTTTTGAGATAATTTGACATTCATATTGGCCTCATGTTGTTATACAATTTATGCAATAAGTATAACACGGCTTGCCGCTCGAATGGAGGCGATCTCCGTACAATACCGGTGGCTTAGCGGCCATATTTCATTTCCAAGTTTTTTAGACTACTGCACCGACCAATTTGGTGTCAGTATGCCGATCAACCTGAAGACAAGGGGGAATCCCAAGAATAGGTGACGCATTATTGAACGCAATTTCAATTTACCCCCGATTCTCCGACAGATTAACTTTTCAGTAGTTTATCCAGACCTTCCGCTAGCGGCTTCAGATCTTGTTCGATCGCCCGCCAGATGATCGGCAGGCTGACCCCGAAGTATTCATGTGCCATGATATTTCTCATCCCGCGCATCTCAAGCCAGGCGAGATCAGGATATTTCTCCTGGATTTCCAGCGGGATGAATCCAGCTGCTTCTCCTTTGATCTCCAGGTTGCGGATCACCGCGTCCACCGTTTTTCCATCTTCGCGGAATTGCTCATAACTCATCCCATGCGTGTACTCCTGGATCTTCTTGATACACGCCAGGATATCTTCTACTCGCATTTTCCAATTGCGTTCAGGCGACTTGGACCGCCTCACGTAAAATGTCAGCCCGCATGGCTGGGCGGAGTGCATCCGGTGTCACCAGGTCCACCTGTCTGCCGGTCAATTCTTCGAGATACATCTTCAAGCGGATGAATTCGAACAGTCCCACAGGGCGATCGAACTCCACCAGCACATCAATGTCGCTGGCGGGAGTCGCCTCGCCGCGCGCCAGGGAACCGAACACAGCCAACGATTTAACTCCTCGCTGGTGCAATTCAGCCTGATGGCGCTTAAGTAGTACAGATACATTTTTCAGGTTCATCATCGTGCTCCGTATTAAGTATATCCTGCATTTTTTCCTTTTTTATGATTGCTTCCCCCCTTTGATCAAGTGCCTATTCTTGGCACAGTTCCGGGTGTTTCTTTGGCAACCATTCCACCAGGAAATCCAATCCACGCTTGCGGCTGGCGGAATGAATGCCTTTCCTCCAACACGGCCAGTTTTTCACCAATCGGGCATATCCTATCTGCTGCAGGATCTCTTTATACAAGGCATATTCAATCAACCTACACGCCGCCCAATCTTGATCGAATCGCCCCATGGCGATTTTCCCAGCCAAAATATCCTTGAACCGGGCTTCTTCAAGAAGGTAATCCCAAACATCAGGAGGTTGCATTGCAAAGGAATCTCTTCAACTCTTAGGCACCATGCACCTAAAAACTTACTCTACTTCCTCAAATTCCAATAGATTTTCCAAGCGTGTGGATGCTTTGCGGACTCTCCGTCGGTGTTGAGCCATATCCTCTCGATTTGCGGCGGCCGCAGCCAGGTCAAGACTGGCTCGGGCAAGGGCGAGCGCCGCGTTCTGGGTGGCCGTATCCCCTTTGACGGCTGCAAGCTGGGAAGTAAGTACCTCCAGCTTCGGGTTCAAACTGGAGGAGCGCGGACGTATTCGTGGAACTGCCACCTTTGAATCTGGATCCAGGCTGGTAATGATGCGATCTTTGTGCTTGGCAACTTGATAGACCCGGTTGAGATCAGCCCGGATATTTCCACCAAAGCTCACGTTATAGCCGGAAAACAGGCCATCATAAACAATCAGGCCCTTGAATGGCAGCAGGACGGTTTGCACCATTTGGGGGAGGGCGTAGCTGGGGACAATCTCATCGAGCGGGGTCACCAGTCCGGAGACGAAATATACTTTATCCTGGTCGCCGATGAAGATGGTCCCTTTTTTCAAATGCCGTATTATGTAAAAAGTTCCTTTGATGAAATATCTTCGCCAACCACGCAAAATCTCCAATTCGCCAGCGGAAAACGCATCGGGATTTGCCTGGATATAGTCATCCATCAGGGCGGGCCGTTTCCATAACAGATCACGCACCTTGATCTTTTTCTCGGAGGAGAGATGGGCATAAGCCTCCGCAGATGTCATGTCTTTGAAGGTACCAGCCTGCTGGTTGACATAGAATTGAACTCCCCACATAAGCTTGTAAAAAAGTTGTGCATCATCAGGCGAAAGGATCATATCAATCTCAGGAGCAACTAAAAATTGATCAATCGTTCTTATTCGAGGTCAGGTGGTTCGACCGGACTCACAGAAACCAGATAATCAAATTTCCCTTCCCCTGCCGTGCTTATCAGCGTATCGATGATCCGGCGGATCTTCCGCTCGTCGTCGTACGGTCCGGAGACGAAAAACGGCTTGCCCTTCCTGCCGAACTTGATCTTGTTTTTACGAGGATAAGCATCCGGGGGAGCGAGGACAAGATCGGCCATCTGCTTCTTGAAGTCGGGAGAGGGCTGAAATCCATACCGGGCGGCAAACTCGATCGCCCCATAGATCAACTCGTGAGCGAACTCGGGGGAGCATTCTTCCGGCGATTCAACACACATATGCGCCAGCTCCTGCTTGAATCGTTTCAATGAATAATCCGCATTGGCAAAGGCGTCCTTTACACCCAGGCAATTAAGATCGACCATGCAATTGCAGAAAATGACCTTGTCGCTGGACTGTTGGCGGGCGATGATGACCGGCGTGATGCCAGCCTCACGCCAGCCCTGATGCACCCAACAACCAAAAATGGGATACTCCCGGGCATTTTGCAGGTAATAACGGGGCGTCAAAAACTGCACAGGGCGAATTCGTGATATGGGAATCTGCCGGTCATTCTTTGGAGTGCGAGATTTCCGGGCAGCCTTGTCCTTTTTAGCCACCTCAACCTCCCTTCTTGGGCTGTTTTTTCGCCCCTTTTGCGGCTGTCTTCCCGGTAGGGAGGGGTGCGGCCGCTCGTCGTTCCTTCAACCATTTGAGCGCTCCCTGTGTGCTGCGCCAGTAGTTTAAATGGTGCGATGCGTAATCGACAGCCTCTGATTCGCCTCCCCATTCAAGCATCTCCGGCAGTCGATTGGGAATCCTTTTTTCCCCGGTCAGATAATTTGGAACGTATGGATTTTCTTCCAGTGCGTCTTTCAATTTCCGATTCGCCTTGGCCGAAGGGCCGGTGCTGCGATAGGTCAGCAGTGCTCGCGTATACAGCCAGACCGTGGACCATTCATCGTCGTAGCTGGCAAGCAGCTTCTCCACTTCATCCTCGCGTTTCAAGCCCAAGAACAGGTCCACGAGAATATAGCGGATCCCCTGGTTATCCCCTGGATTAAGGCGCAGCAGTTCCTGGTAAGCTTTGATAGCCTCGTCCTCCCGTTTCAGCCGCCACAAACAGTTGGCCTTTCCCGCCAGCGCGCGCATGTAGGGACGTGTTTCCAGCAAACCCCAAAAATGGCCCGCATTCTCCTTGAAGTATCTTTTTCCCAGGGCGCGTTCGCCAGCAGCCACACCTTCCTGGTAGTACTGGAATGCCTGTTCGAGGGTGTCTGCCTCCTCCTCTGCCAAGAGGACATAGGCGTCCGCACAATTCTCGGATTCTTTCAAGGCCCGGTGTGCCAGGCGAAGACGCCGGGCCGCGTTCGGTTCATCCCAAGCCTTGTACATCGTGTTTTGGGCTTTCTGCACCTCGGGCTTCAGGCTGCTCTTATCGAGCGCAGCGAATGTGCTTGCGATCTGTCCTTCCATCATTCGGCGGTCGAAGGGGATCTCCATCTCTTCAGCTTCATGATGCTCCCAGTCATCCGTATCAAGAGCGGGCAATTCTTCCAGTGGTAATGTCCCAGCCGGGTACTTGAATTCCACTGTTCGGGAACCACCCGAGGTCATGACAGTTATCCGGGATTCAAATGGCTGGATCTTATCCTCAGTATCTTTCTGCATGTGGCTATTCACCAACTCAGGAATGGAACGCAGCAACGTTTCGTAGCAAAGGATTTCTTCGAGGTCGGGTCGTGCGACCTGTTCCGATGGCAGGAAAATGCATGGGAAGGGATAGACCTGAGATCCGGCCACTTCCCAACCATACTCTTCGATGGCATCCAGGTCATCGAAGGAGATCATGTGGGCTGGGTTGAAGAGAAGCGAG
>DATKMG010000657.1:0-2739 GCA_035541995.1 Terriglobia bacterium | reverse complement strand
AGTTCTTCGCCACACAGATATTGGACTACTTCAAAACTTTCGAGAACCACTTCAAGAATATCGGCTTTTCGTCTCGCAGAGGTCCGATGGTCGGTGGAAGTAAGGCGACTGGCCAATCGCCCCTACCACAGCGATGACAATATTTCACCGCCTGAAACTGAACGATTACGTCGTCCCCTATTTCTTTCCTTTTGCCGCGAAGTAGGCTGCGGCCTCATGCGGAAAAATCGCGTGAATGAGGATCTCTTCGTCGGACAGTTCCGGGAATTTCTTTTCCAGTTCAGGCCATAAGGGGGGGAGCAGCTCCGCCGGTCTCACGGTCACGGGAGCTTCATCCTTGAGAACCCTCTTCTGTAACTCCTTGTCCACCGGCGCGGGAGTCTCTCCGTACAAGCCTTTGAGCAGGTTGGCGGTGTGGTTGGCGATTATCTTGTACCGTCCCAACATAACGTTGAAAGTCGCCTGAGAAACCACTATCTGGGATGTGGGAGTGACAAGCGGTATGTATCCCAAATCCGCCCGCACCCGCGGGATCTCTTTGATGATCTCTTCCAGCCGGTCCAGCGCATTTTGTTGCTTGAGCTGGCTGGTAAGATTCGACATAACCCCGCCGGGAATTTGAGTGACCAGCATCCGGCAATCCACTCCACTGTACGGCGCTTCGAACTCGCTGTACAATGCCCTGACCGTCTTGGCTTCTTCCGCGGCCTCGGTGAGCTTGGCAAGGTCGCAGCCTGTTTCGTATCCGAACTCGTGAAGAGCGAAGACCAATGCCTCACTGCACGGATGGCCCGTGCCGCCCGCAAACGGACTGAGCACTGTGTCGATCATCTCCGCGCCGGCTTCTACCGCCTTCAGGGCAGACATCATTCCCATGCCGCAGTTGTCGTGGGTGTGAAGGTGTATGGGCACCTTGACAGCTTTGGTTAGCCGTGAGATCAGTTCATACGCCATATGCGGATCAATGAGGCCGGCCATATCTTTGATGGCTATCTGATCCACACCCTTGTCTTCCAATTGTCGGGCTTTGGAGACAAACGTATCAATGGTGTGAACGGGACTTATGGTATAGCAAAACGCTCCTTCGGAGACCTTGCCTACCTCTTTGATCGCTTTTATGACAGCTTCGTGGTTTCTGACATCATCCAAAGCGTCGAATATGCGGAAAACCTCTATTCCGTTACGAGCGGCCGCCTGCACGAACTTGAAGACCACATCATCAGGGAAATTGGTGTATGCGACCAGATTCTGCCCTCGGATTAGCATCATGCTCTTAACGTTGGGCATGGCCTCGTTAAGGACGCGTGCTCGCTCCCACGGGTCCTCCTGAAGGTATCGAACACAAACGTCGAATGTGGCGCCTCCCCACGTTTCAGCCCCATAAATCCCCGTGTCTGCGAGTTTTGTGGCCAGCTTAAGGAGATCTTCCAATTTGATCCGTGTTGCGACTTTGCTCTGCGAACCGTCTCGCAGAGTAATGTCAAATATCTTTATTCGCTTACGGCTACCTGGTTCCATGGTGTACTCCAAATCTTATTAATTTTGGAAGGGTTCCTCACACAGAGGAACAATAGCGCAGAATACGAGGGCTGGCACCGAGCTGACACGCGATGTCTTGATTATAGTCTATGTACCAGCCGTATACTAACTCACTTTTTTGCGGCCATCAACCGCTCTTCGAGTTGCACCACCTCCCGTTGCAGAGCATCTGGCAGCCTACTGCCGAATTGACTGAAATGCTTTTTGATCAGAGGGACTTCAGCCAGCCATGCGTCAATATCTACCTTGAGCAGTTCGTCGAGGGCCTCAGGAGCCAAATAAATATTGGACAAGTCCAGAGCGCCAGGGGCCGGAAGTCGCCCGATAGGGGTATCTTTCGCTTTGCCGGTGCCGTTGACGCGTTCGAAAACCCATTTTAGCACACGGCTGTTCTCGCCGTAGCCGGGCCAGAGGAACTTACCGTTGGAATCCTGCCGGAACCAATTCACGTAGAAGATCTTCGGCAGCTTGTCCGGTTCGGTGGCCGCGCCTATTTTCAGCCAGTGGGCGAAATAATCACCCATATGGTAACCGCAAAACGGCAGCATGGCCATGGGGTCTCGACGGAGTTGACCGACCTTTCCGGCTGCAGCGGCAGTGGTTTCGCTGCTGGCGATTGCCCCAAGGAACGTGCCGTGCTGCCAGTTAAAAGCTTCGGTCACCAAAGGAATCACGGATGCCCGTCGACCGCCGAAAAGAATAGCGTGAATAGGTACGCCGTTTGGGTCTTCCCATTCAGGCGCAATCACCGGGCACTGACGTGCCGGGGTCGTGAAGCGGGAATTGGGGTGCGCTGCTTTGCGACCACACCCCGGCGTCCAGGGGCGCCGCAGCCAGTCCATCAATTCCGGTGGTTCCTCGTCGGTCATTCCCTCCCACCAAATGTCACCTTCGGGGGTTATCGCACAGTTGGTGAAGATCGAGTTCTTGGCCGCTGTCAGCATGGCATTGGCATTGGATTTCATGCTGGTGCCGGGCGCCACGCCGAAGAAACCGGCCTCGGGATTGATGGCGTAGAGCCGTCCGTCGGAACCGAACTTCATCCATGCTATGTCGTCACCGACCGTCTCAGCCTTCCAGCCGGGCATAGAGGGAACAAGCATGGCAAGGTTGGTCTTACCACAAGCGGAAGGAAACGCTCCGGTGATGTACCTGGCCTCTCCTTCAGGGCTGGTTAATTTCAATATCAACATATGCTCG
>DATKMG010000656.1:0-7764 GCA_035541995.1 Terriglobia bacterium | reverse complement strand
CCGGCGTGTCCGATAGTTGAAATACCCCCAGGCCGATGAGAGGAGGATTCGGTCGTTGGGAGCATCCCCAAGCGCCTTAAGCTGGCTTTGGATTTTGTCAGGCGCCAGCAAGTCATCTGCATCCAACCATTGGATGTAGTCGCCTTGGCTAAGCCGCAAGGCATGGTTGCGCGCCGCAGCAGCACCCTGGTTTTCCTGTGTGACGACCAACACTTCTTTTGAGGCGAAACGCCGAGCCACTGCGGCCGTGTGATCCGGCGAGCCGTCGTCTACAACAATAATCTCCTTGCGCGGCCACGTCTGGGCCTTCGCAGATTCAAGGGTGGCGGAGATCCACTCTTCCGCGTTATAGGCTGGAACTAGAATGGAAACCAGCGGTTTCATCGTGCCGCACTCCTGAGCTCACCAAGAAATTATGACCCAACTCGCTGCTTTGACATCAAACTACTTGCCTTAGAATGAATAAGTTGCCACCATCACACAACGGGCAATCTCTACTTGACTGCTGGGTCTTCCTCAGACAGTCTACAGGAATCCTTAGCGCACCACTTTCCCCTGTTCCTGGTGCTTAGGTAACTGGAAGGACACAACTTGCTCCCGGGAGAACTGGTCAGGGTCGCTGTGCCAAGATTGCCCCAGAGTACAGTAGATTTGCCCCGTGCCTTGCAAGCAACATAAGACATGAGGGATGCCATGCCACTTCCTAAAGTCTTAGCAAATGCGGGGATTACGCAATGATCAGATTTGGAAAGGCTTTCATTTTCGTATTGTTCGCAAGTACCTTTGTCATTGGAACTTCACGGGCAGCCACTCATGCTGCTGCCTCTTGCAATATCAGTGACGTGCAAGCAGCGGTCAATGCCGCCGCTTCGGGTGATACCGTGACGATCCCGGCCTGCTCCCAAACGAACTGGTCAAGCACGCTTACAATAAACGTCGGCATCACACTGCAAGGAGCTGGACAGAGTAATACTATTATTGGAGACAACGTCAACAAAGGCGGCTCAAGCTGTTCTGGCGGCGGCCCACTGGTTGCTTGGAATGTTACCTCTCCGAACAGTATGCGCATGACTGGCATGACTATCGTCGGAGTTGCCACCGATCCAGGGGTATGCCAGCGGGGTCACGTCACGGTCAACGGCTCAACGCATTCGATGCGAATCGATCATCTCACCATAAACCCCGCGCAGACCGTGAGCATTTACATTGACGGAGATATCTGGGGCGTGATCGACCACCTTACTCATGTCGGCCAGTTCGTGAACGGCGTCCGCGTAGAGCACCGTAATTGGAACGGCTTCTCAAGCTGGAACGATTCCTGGGGTGATGCTTCCTGGAATACCGCCATCAACTATGGCAGCGGTGAGGGCCTCTACATCGAAGATTCCAGCTTCACTAGCACAGATCCTAATTTCATTGGCGGAGCAACTGATTGCTTCTCTGGGGGCCGCCTAGTCTTTCGTCACAACACCATTTCGATGTATAATAACCAGTCCCACGGCGCGGATTCTGACCAGCGCCACCGTGCCTGTCGCTGGCAGGAGATTTACAACAACACTTATACATACTCGAATATCAGCAATCTCGCCTTCATCTCGTGGATTCGCGGAGGCACGGGCGTCTTTTACAACAATACCGTTACGGCTTCCGGCTACTCGAATAAGATCGTCCAAGTAGTCAACTGCCGGGATGCTAGCGCAGGATGTGGAGGTGGTCCCAATTACACGCCTTGGGGAGCGTGCGACGGATCCAGTTCTTACGACCAGAATAGTGGCGGCGGATATCGCTGTGTCGATCAACCTGGTGCGGGCACATCGAAGCTTCTCGGCCCTGACCCGAGTGGCACCGTCACTCCCGCGAACATCTGGGTTGGGAATGTTCTTGATCCCATTTACGTCTGGAATAACACGCTCAATGGATCAGCAAATAACACGGTTGGTGGGTCAACGAACGTCACTGCTAGCCGCGACTATTATACTGGCTTAGCTAGGCCCGGATATACGGCTTATACGTATCCCCACCCGCTGCAGGGAACGGGCACAACTTCTGTTTCCGCGCCCTCAAACCTCCAAGCAACGGTTCAGTGATTCGCCCTGGCCGCTACAGACACTTCGGGGCATTCTCCAACACCACCTTCTGGATTGTCGAGGAACAATCGGTGAACGATCTCCAGAGTCAGCAATTTGTGGAGCTCCGTGGTGTAGTTCCGACTCCCGCCTATGTGGCCTTGGACCACAGCCTCCAGACATTTCCGATTGATGTATGGCCTGGAAAGGCTGCGAGAGTCGAGAAGAATCTCCATAACATAGCCGGCGAGAGCATCCCGGTACCAGGTCCGGAAATGATAGATCTTGTGTCTCCCGAGGAAAATGCGTTCCAGGCGGAGGTGAGGAAAGGCGTGGTCGAACCGGGCCAGCCACTGGGGCATTCCCATATCACAAGCGTATTCGGCCTTGAAGAGGATCTCGAGAAGGCTATGGGAGACGGCCGCGGAGAAATGCCCTCGATTGCCTCCCACGCCGCGGTCGGTCGGAATGCGGGCAAGAGCCGCGTTGCCATCGGCAATTAATCGTAGTGAGACAGTATTGCCCCCGAAGATCGACTGCGGTGCGCGAAACACTGTTCGGACCAGGTCGTTATCGAGAAACGGAGTCCGTACGGAAAGTTGCGTTTCCTCCAGTCCCAGGATGCCGTTATGATACCAGGGTGCCTGCCGGAAGGCGGCGAAGGAAACTGGGTGTCCTTGAACCACGCCGCGATAGGTTTCTTTTGTCTGACGGATGTGGCCGAGAAACTCAGGAGAAAACAACCCGAGTGGGGGTTCCTCCGGTTTGAAGGCACGGATTCCACGCAGGATTTCACTCCCATAAAGCCCAGTCATCCGAACCGGAGCGATTTGGCGGGCCTTTTCGTGCAGATACAGGTCTGGGGTCAGGCCCACGCTAACGCATCCATCAGTGAGGTAGACGGTGCGCTCGGCGTAGTGAGCAAACCGCGATAGAAACTCCTCTCCAATCCCGATTACCTGGTGCGGCTGTCCAGATACTCGAGCCACATCACGTGAGACGACGACGTCCTGGCAGTCGCGGAGCGGTCCCCCGAATGTATAGCAGCGGAGGGACCCTGGCTGAAGCTTCTGCCAGGCCATGACCATCCGGGTGTCCAGACCTCCCGTCAAGGACATGGCGATCTGCTGGCGACCGTCGAAGTACCTAGGGAGGTTTTGCCTGAAAACCTGCCGTAGTTCTGTGTAATAGGATTCCGGATCGAGCCTTTCTTGGTCTTCCCATTCGCGAGGTTGGAAATAGCTGTTGCTCCGCTCGAGTAAGCCATCTCGGAAAATCCAGGCCGAAGCGGGCGGCAGGAGGTGGACCCCGTCAAAGAGCGTTCGGTTCTCTAAAACAGAGCCACAGGCAACGAACTCTCCCAAGCCCTGCGGGTCCATCCGCCTCAGTTCAGGACGAACGGCGAGGATGGCTTTGGCTTCAGCAGCGAAATAAAGCGCGTCCTTTGACTTATGGAAGTAGATCCGTTGCATCCCATAGCGATCGTTGAAAAGCGTGGAAGTCCCGCGATTGCGATCGATCAGCAGGCCATGAAATCGGCCATTTAAACCAGCTGGAAACGAAGGATCTTCCTCGTAGAGGTGAACCAGGTAGCTGGAGCCAGCCGCATTAAACTCATGTCCTCGAGCTTTCAGAGACTGAACCTCACGCGGCTCCGGATATTCCTCCCCGGAGAACACGAGAGTCACATCCCCCCGTTCATTTTGAAGGGGCATTCCATCGGAAAAGGAGTTTGGATGCGCAACCCACCCAACGTAAACTCCAAGCGACTCATCAACCCACATTCCCGCTAGATAGAAGGGCTCATGACGGAGTGCCCCTACCATCCGCTGAAGTTGCGGTAAAGCCCGCTCTTTTGGAATTCTTGTAAGAAGCCCTACGATACCCGGCATTCTTAATTCTTCCTGATCCTATAGAGTCCCTTCAACAGCTTTCAGCCTGCGGGCGTTCCAGTAGCTCCTCATTTTCAGGAGTTGGCTGAGCAGAGGCTGGGGAATATTCTTTGCCAGCCCGCGGTGGAATCCCAACTTCAAGGCAATCCTTCCCCTGGTTGTTAGAGGAACGTAGTATCGGGGCAGTAGCACCTTTTCGAAGCCATTTCGCCTCTTGAACTCAGTGAGCGAGCTCTTTGTGTCATTGTAAACGTAGCTGTAATAGACCAGATAAGAGATTCCTCGTTGCGAGCAAATTTCAACCGCCTTTGCCATAAGGGCGTTGGCGGGCCTTTTGTCATAGTGCTTTGTCATGCTAAGTATTTGAACGATGTTGGCGATCCCATCGGCGTATGTCATTCTGATGAAGCCAATTAATTCACCCTGGTAGTACGCGCCCAAGAAGGCATTTCTTTCCGCATAGGTTGAGTTTTCGCGTTTCACTGCGTCGAAGCTCTTTTTAAAATGCCAAAAGTGCCTGCCCTGCCGAATGGGGGTTTCGTCGTTGATATTGACTACACCTTGTACAAATGCGTCGTCGAATTCTGCCAATTTGACTTCGACTCCTGCCTTGGCCGCCTTCCTCACAGCCCTTCGGACACTGGATTCGACACGTTTATCCCACCAGTCGGAGAAGGTCGTTATAGGAATCACGGCCAGATTGTCCCATTCCAGGTGATATTTGTATCTGGGAGTGGCGTCGGGGAGCTTCTGGGCAAACGTGAAGATGTCGGCCTTTAGCTTCGCTTTCTTGAGATCCTGAATAAAAGACGCTGGGTCGGCAATCGTTTCACCTTCGACCAGATCTTCATCGTGGATGGCTGCTATCTTGAGCCATTTGTTGGTGGAAATCACCGTTCTTCCGCAAATCTCGACTGAGGGCACAAATGTAGTCTTCCCTTTGATGCGCACCTCGGTCTGGCCGAGAGGTGTCCCCTTGCGAGACTGCGCTGCTACCTTTAATAATGGTCTGTCAGTCATAATCTTCCACATCCGGTTCTAGCTGCATCCGCTTTGACTAATACCATCGACCAATTAATTTAGATATTCCCTGCCTTGTCTTTAACTCCTAGTAGCTTCTTGCCAAGCTTCCTGGCTCTCCACGGCAGAATGTGGCTAACGTCCCTGAGTAAATTGAATGCCTTGCCGTGCTCCGGGCGGGGCTGCTCTGGCATATCATCGAGGGGACGTGCGGCCACTAAGGGCGCACTCAGGAGCTCGCAGGGCTGCCCTTTGATTGCAACGAAGGTAAACCTGTCGCTTGGTTTGTCTGGCTCTGCCGGGATGTGACACTCGTACACCGAAGTAAAGCCAGCATGGTGCAAAAGGTTGTAGATCGAGGATCGAGAGAGCCAGAAGTTGCGCTCATTGTCCAAAGAGGCTCCCATCCTGCTTAGCTTAACCGCGTCCGAGTCCCCAGGCCAGTGCTCTTCACCCCAACTTCCCAAGTAGGTTTTGCCGTCGATGAGATATTGGGTCTTCGGCTGGAGCTCAACCCTCGTATCTATAATGCAGATCTTCTGGCAGACCTCGCCAAGCCTCGCTACAAAAGAGAACACATCCGGTGCGGCCAAGTGATACAGGATGCCCAAGCACAACACCACGTCAAACTCACCGTGCTTTTCGATGCTTAGGTTCCTGACGTCGTCCTGCAACACCGTCAGGTTATCAAGGGCCAGGACTCGCTTAACAAATCGGATCTTTTCAGCCCTCGGCTCGCGCCCTTCAACTGCCACGCACGATGCTTTCCGGCGAGCAAATTCGATCGAATAAAGCCCCTCCCCACAGCCCAGATCCAGGACGCGCAGGCCTTCCGCTGTTCCCCCCGTGTGATCGAGAACGCACTGGACAACGCGCAGCAACTTAATTTCGTCGCCAACTATCTCATTACCCATGGTGTAAAGGCCATCTTTCAAATATACGTTGTTGCTATCCCATGGGCCGTACTTCTCCACAACTTGATTCTTAAGCTCCACAATCGACTTCGCGTCCATGATCAAAGTCCTTTTCTCCCTGAAGGGTATCCGGGCCCGTAACCGCATAGAGCTGGGGCTTCCGGCGCTGTCTTGGTTAGCTCCGCTGATGGTGTGAACGCGGATAGCCGCATTCTCACCTCCTAAAACTGTGGCTCAAAGGAACGCTGGAGAGACCCTTGCCCCCCCCACTTTCGAACGCCGAGGTATCAAAAGCCAGTGCCTTATTTGACGTACGTTCTGGAACTCCAATGGCTCCCATAAGGAACGTGAGCCACACCAAACCGGTTCTGAACCCTGCCTCTGTAGCGCTGTAGAGGAGAGTAACCGCCCACACGGACAAACAGAGCGGGCCGAGACAGGAACGAGCAAACCTTCTGGAAATCGTCCAGTAGCTAGCGATCACAAACCAACCAAGAAAGAAAAGCCCGACTATACCAAGGTTTAGATACACTTCCAGATAACCGTTGTGTGCCTCATTAATGTGTCCGAGATCAGCATTCTGCCAGAACCACTCGAGTCGAGGGCCCAGCCAGAAGCTCTCATAGCCCACACCGAGAAGCGGGTTGATCTTCATGCTAAGCAGGAAGCTCCATATTTTGGTTCTGTCCGTAAGGGTTGGGTCCCGGCCGACAGCTTGGGCCACCGCGTCCTTGAGGTCTAACCCGAAGCCGAACGCCAGCGTCAGGTAGAAACAAATTGCGACAGGAATCCCCAAAGTGAGGACAATGGGGCGGCGCTTGGCCGTTTTGCTGCGGGCGGCCGCGATTATTAGGCAGCCGAGCACCAAACAAATGCTGGAGGTCGCACTGTTGGACAGTTCCAGCAGCCACACCGCCATGGCGATAAACGCGACGTTGAGCTGAATTATTCGCCTTGTCCGCGGTGCCTTGCGATCCGCCCAGCGCGTCACCGTATCCCAGAAAAAAAAGAGTCCGCAGACGAGACATAGAGCACCAAGCATGTTCTTGCCCGTTGTAACTCCTGAATACTGCGCAATTCCGGTCCATGGATCCCACGATTTTCCGATTTCGGGATAATACTTTATGAGCACAACAGAAAGAGGGATCAACAAATAGCTAAGGCGGCGAAGCACCGTACGGATGGCTTCTACCGGACAAGGATCCGACAAAGCGACCAGTAACACAAAGTAATTCCCGAGGTCCCGAACCCATCGCTTGAACGCCACTAGGGGAAAGTCGGACCAGGCGACACTCACCACAGCAAAAAGAAGAAATGCCATCAAGGCGAGGTTCCGCGAAAAGAAGCCGAGCCAATTAAAGGACCGCGATAATAGGATGCCGATCGCCAGCAGGATCAAAAGGAGAGAGACAGTACGGTCGATCGGATTCCCTTCCTCCAAAGCTTTCGCCGCAACTCCCACTTGGCTTCCAAGCCACTGCGAAGGGAGTCTTGAACCGAGGATGGATATCCAGATCACGGGAACCCACAAAGCCCACGACGTATTTGGTTCTCTGGCTGGATCAAAGCGCAGCAGCACCAGAAGCAGGACAGCCCATAGCATCAGCGCTAATGTTGGTGGCATAAGTCACAACTCTTCGGACGCGACTACCTGAGCACTAGATTGTGCTCCTGCGCGACCCTCTCTCACCTGATCAAAGATCGAGTCCATAATTCTGGCCGTCAGCAGAATCTCGCGATACGAAATAGGCGGCGGGCCATGTTCTCGTATAGACCGATAAAAACCCTCGATCAGATACTTCATCCCTGAATCCATGTGAAAATCACGTGCCAAGAATAAGCGCATGTTCGCTTTAAGATTCCTAAGATGCT
>DATKMG010000655.1:0-3032 GCA_035541995.1 Terriglobia bacterium | reverse complement strand
AGTGGTGCCATCCATCGGCGACGAAAGACCCATGCGACTAGGCTTCCGATTCCCAGTGCCAGGCTAGCCAAGAGGAGAGGCCCTCGCAGATAGGCAAAAGAGTAAAGCGTCAGGTCTTGCAGGTGGCCCATAGAGAGTGTGTAGGCCTCAGGATTTTGAGTCAGCGCCGACGAGATGTCTCCCACAGGGTGAATTCCCCGCACCCAATAGAGGATCAGACAACCAACCAAGGCGCTGATGATGCCCAACAGGCCTAGAGTCCAATATCCTGCGGATATCCAACTCCTCCGCCCTTCGGCCAGAGCCCATCCAATAAGAACGGCGAAGGCCGGGTAACAGGGCATGCTGTAGTATTCCTGGGTCGTTGAAAAGCTCAAGAACACTAGGAGGAAAAGAATCCAGATTAAGGCCAGCAATTGCAGGCTTCTGGCTCGGTTTGAATTTATTTCTGTTCCATCCTCAAAATGCCGCGAAGAAGAATCTTTCTGAAATGCCGCGGGCAAGAACACAGTCCAAGGGAAGAGCCAAACGAGATGCAACAGCCAGAAAGTTAACCGCGGAACCGTGTTGTAATCCCGGGGATAGCGCAAATTCAAGAACCGTAGAACATGCTCGTTGATAAAGTAGAACCAAAGAAAACCGCGGTAGACCCCGGGGGTGCTCTCGAGGGTGAAGTCAAAAAGAGGCGGGTTTCGCCAGCTTGCCAGGGCCGCCCAGGGCAGGAAGATTGCGAGCATGAGAACCATTCCACTCAGTGGTCGCATTAGGCGCCAGGTGCGACGAGTAAATAGCTGGCGACGGACCAACAGAAAGATCAGGGCAGTAGCAGCCGGGAGGAGGATGGCCAGCAGGCCCTTCAACAGCATGCCAAGGCCTATGCAGGCCCAAAACCCCCAGCTCCAACCAGGACATTCATCTTCGACAGCCCTCAAGAAACAGTAAAGGGCGCCAGTGACCGCCAGGGTCAGCAGCACATCCGGGATGACAATTCGAGTGAAAAGAAATAATCCCACTGAAGTGCCGACTGCCAGGCCAGCATATAATCCGGCGCGGCGGCCGAATCCCCATCCAGCGAGGGTGGCGGTGGTCCACATTAAACCGATGGCCCCAAGAGCAGTCGGAAGTCGAGCAGCCCAGTCGTGAATCCCGAACACGGTATAACTCATTGCCATCAACCAGTAACCGAGCGGGGATTTTTCTAGATAAGCAACTCCGTCAATATGCGCAGTTACCCAGTCACCTGAACCTAACATCTCGCGGGCAATTTGGGCATTGACGGCATCTACATCATCCATCAACGAGGGGGGAGAGAAAATGCAGCCCAGGAAGACGGCTGCTCCAAGAAGGAGAATGATCCAGGTTTTCAATAGGAGGACTTCGCCAGCAGAACCTCGCTGGAGAGTTGAGTTTCCGTGCCCGGCGGCTGAATCTGCCATTTCTCCATCCACAAGAACAGGACCAATAAGCCCCATAGGTGGAATCCAATATTGATGCGGCCTTCCAGATGATCATTCATCCATTTTTCCAGGACGCCAGGGCGGAAAAGCCCGATGCGGTTTAGAGCTGAGGAGTTGAGCGTGTCCAGAAGCAGCGGCCTGAGTTCGCGTCGCAGCCAGTCGTGGGCAGGGATGTCAAAGCCCATTTTCTTGCGGGTCAAGACCTCCTGAGGGAGTTTGCCTTCCATCAAACGCTTCAAAATGTACTTCTGCTTTCTTCCCCGAATCTTGAGCCGTTCCGGAAGCCGGGCCGCAAACTCGACGATCTCATGGTCCAGGAATGGTGGCCGAACCTCTAGCGAGTGGGCCATGCTCATGCGATCGACCTTAGCCAGAATATCGTCAGGGAGGTAATACTGCTGGTCAAACCAGAGAAACCGGTTGAGCTCTCCTTCGCCGCGCGCCTTATCATACAAAGCTTCAATCTCCCACTCAGGCTGCCGTTCATACGTGAGAAGGGCTTCCTTCTGTGAATTTGAAAATACGCCATTCCAGTAGTAGTGGCCCTGGAGGGGCGGAAGGAGTGTTCCTTCCAGGAAGCGCTTGAGCATGTATTCCAGACCGATCTTCTCGTCAGAAACGGGTACCAATCTTCGGACAAATGCCAATGAAGTCTCTCGCAGTTTTTCCGGAACTAAACGAGCCCAACGAGCCAGCCGGTCGGCCTGATAGGTCAGATAGCCGCCGAACAGCTCATCGGCGCCTTCCCCGGACAAGGTCACAGTCACTTGCTGGCGGCAAAGCTTGGAGAGATACCAGACCGGCAGTGAAGAAGAGTCTCCACAAGGTTCGTCGGCGTATTCGGAGAATTGGCAAATTGTATCAGCCAGATTCAAGTCCCGGGAAAGATCAAACTCGTGATGGTCTGTGCCGTAAAGATTGGCGACACCACGAAAGTACTTTCCCTCATCAAAGGATCTTCCGCTGAAGGAGACGGAAAAGGTCTTTAGCTGAGTTGGACAATGACTGGCAGCGTAGTGCACGATCGTGCTGGAATCGATGCCACCGCTCAACAAAATGCCAAGAGGAACGTCAGAAATGAGATGCTGGCGGATTGATTGGGATAGCAGACCGTCCAATTGAACTAGGGCCTCTTCTTCACCGAGATCAGGGCAGGGGTTGAGAGTCAATTGCCAAAATGGCCAGATGTCTGCGTTTCCAGCTCTCCATTCCAAGACATGACCAGGGGGAAGTTTCTCGATTCCCTTGATCAATGAACGAGGGCAGGGAACATAGTTGAGGGAGAGGTACTGGTCCAGGGCGCCCAGGTCCAGAGTCCGCGAAATCTCAGGATGCGCCAGCAGGACTTTGAGTTCGGAGCCAAAATAGAGGTTTCCCTGCTGCAGCGAAAAATAGAGCGGCTTTATGCCAAGACGGTCCCGCACCAAGACCAGGCGGCCTTTGTCTTCCTCCCAAAAGGCAGCGGCAAACATCCCCTTGAGGCGTTGGAAGCAATCGGTATCCCACTCAAGAAAGGCCCGTAACAGCACTTCCGTGTCTGAATCAGATTGGAAGCGGTGGCCGCAGGCGGATAGG
>DATKMG010000654.1:0-13166 GCA_035541995.1 Terriglobia bacterium | reverse complement strand
TAGCAATCAGCCATCGGACTGCCTCTCTGGCCAGAGACTGGTACTGGGTCTTATGCGTGACTGAAAAGAGTTGAGCAAAGAACGCCGCATTGGCGGCAGTGGCCATCGTGGAAGGCTTCCTAGACACGTGGTCCTTCAAATATCCGGCCCCCAGTGCTCCCTTCTGCTCTCCATCCTGAACGATCCAGCCTGCGGTACTTTCCCGCCCTTTATTCAAGGGGTCCTGGGCACATCCTTCCAGAATCATAAGTGCGTATTTTTCTACCGCACCAAGAATCCTGTTCCTTAAAGCATTGTCTGCGTCTGCCGAGACCCGAGTCAGGGCTCCTGCAATAATGCCATTGACCCCAAGATCCAAGTCGCCCTGGCGATCGGCTGTTCCTAACCAGCAACCTCCTCCATTGCCCCTGGAAGTCTTGACCGTTTTCTGGAGACTCAACAGCGTCTCACAGCGCCGAAGAGAGTCCTGCAGAAACTGTGGGTTGTCTTTGGTCAATTCGAACCCGACCACCAGCGCTCGTGCAATGGTCGCCTCAGTAACCATGGGATCTACGGGAACAGTTCCTGGACTGGTGACTTCTTTTCCTGTATCAGAACTTACCAGCCATTGACAATCGTCGTTCAGCCACACTGTCATTTGTTTGCGGGCCGACTTATCGAAGAGTTTGTTGGCGCTGACTCCGGGGGGGAGCAGAATTACCAGTAATCCAATCCAAAAACAGGTGTATAGTCTCACGGAGTTTTCCAGTTCTCTAAGGAATTGACCAGTCCTCGCCAGTGCACCTTCTCAGCCCCTTGTGCGCCATCAGAAACCGGTCGAGCTAGATTGAGAGCCTGAGCTTTGTTCTGCGGCTGCATTCCGTTTTCATCCTCAAGTAAGTCGAGTATTTGGGATAGATTTCGGACCCCTTCGGAGCTTCCATAAAGCCCAGAAAGCTTGACCTTCAGGAAGGAGGAAGGATCAGCAGTAGGATTGTAAGCGAATTCTCCAAATGCAAGGAGGTTGATTTCAGGGATTGGCAGGGTAGCCACAGTGTCTAGCGGCATGATTAGGCCTTCGAGATTACTACTGAGAGCATGACGAGTGATCTCCTGAATCCGTTTGAAATATAGTTGGTGCCAATCTCCCGCTTTGTCCCCTAACCAGCCTAATTGCCCCAGGTTATGTGCGGCAGGCGCCTTGAATGGAGAGGGCCATCCATGCCGTTCCACCATTGGAAAGAGGTCCCATACAGCGATAAAGTCCTCCGGTACTGCCCCCACCAGACCGGTGGGAAAGGAGCCTTCTTTCGGAACCAGCAGGGGGAAATTCCTATACGGGGCAGGTGTGTCATGGTAGGTCTGCGGCAAGAGGGTAGGATCGAATCCGATATGGGTTGCATAGGAAATCAGGTAACTGGAATTTGAATCCTGGGCACCGGAGCCCACCATGCCGACCATTCGTGCCACTTCTCGATAGTAGTCGGAATCTGTTCCCTTCATTCCCAGTCGAGCATTCCGGCAATCTGCACAATAACACAAGAGCAACGGGCTCGTGTCGAGAAGCAGGCCGCCCACCTTGAAATTGGCATGCCACCAACTGACTCCTTCCTTGTACCACTTTTGATTTTCGAGTCTGGACGGGCACAAGGTCCGGTCCATAGCCTTTCCGTCAACCCCGATTGCTCGGAGCTCGGGATGTGTTTGGGAACGTGAGATTAGATTAAATTGATGTCCGGGCACAGACACGAATCCCTCGCCACCTCCTACCGTGACGACGGGGATCGTTGGGACTCCCTTCTCCATGGAGAGCCTGCAGAACTCAGCGACCGCGCCGTTGTTTCCTCCTGCCATCTCGAGCAACCCTCGAACGAGCAGACCATTCACACGGGCAGCGCTCAACCTGTCTACCAGCAATCCAAAACTCTCTAAAGCATTCCCGGCGGCTTTCTCCCTTTGAGTGTTAGCATCTGGTTCACTGATCTCTTGATTCCGTACTTTCGACTGAAATAGGGGCCCAGTAAGAGACACCCAGCGATACTTCAGGCGGGCCTGTTCGACAAGATTCAATTCATTGAGAAGCACCCTGCCAGGGCCGGCACGAATGTAATAATTCTTAAGATCGTTGGCAGCGTAAATCGTTCCAAGGCGGTCTCTTCCAGTCACGAAAATGACCGTACTGCCCGCCTTGCGGCGAGTCATCAACAAATAGCTCCCTTCAGAAAGCGTGTCCCATTTTATTGAAAAGCCTGAGTCCTTGAAGACCAGGCTGGCCGGGACATTAGATCTGAAACTCCCGACATACATCACCAGAGGGTCCTTCCCGGGTTTCCTATCCCCTGCCCTAAACACTTTGACAGTTTTGAATAGAGGTAGAACCGCATTTTTCAAGATCTCTGCGGCGAACTCATCCTCGTCCCCACGCAGGATCGTAACTGATGTAATCCCGTAGAGTTCAACCAGTCCCTTCACGCCGTTTGGGGGCTGGCGGTGGTGAGAGGCTTGTGAAAAGAAACCCGAGGAAAAAATGAGGGCCAAAGCGGCACAGCAAAGGACAGGACGAATCAAGGGAGGAGAACTAAGGTCTTGGTCTGGATGCCTTAATAGGGATCTCATGTCGGGATCCCGACTTCGAGTCTTCCTTGCAAGAAGGGCCGTGGATCCCTTCCAGGCCCTTTCTCTTAGTGCAAGGACTCACGACGATAGGATTAGCTTAGTTTTTGGGTCCGAAACTGGCTATAGCGTCTTCTTCCTTCTCGTAGACATCAAAAACGGTCAAGAGCTTGGTGACCAACAGAATGTCCCGTACCCGTTGACTGAGGTTGGTCAACTTCATTTGCCCACCCTGATTGCGAATAGTCGTAAAACTGCCAACCAACGCCCCGACGCCAGTACTATCGATGTACGAAACATTGGAAAAGTTTAGCAGGATATTCTTATTGCCCTGTCCGAGCAACTCCTTGATTTTCTCCCTCACGGCAGCGACTTCTTCACCTATTACAATCTTGCCATTAGGAATGAGAACACAAACTTTTCCTACCATTTTAGAATCAAACGACAGAGCCATTAGAGATCCTCCTTAAATGGATGAGTAGGTGAAAATCAACTCTCACAAGATTCCAGGCCGGAACTATAAACTATCTTATCTTATAAATCAAATGTACTTCTGAGTTACTTCTTGAGGACAAACTTCTCCATGAGGCTGTGATAACGGTCGTTCTCGGCCTTGCCGATCTCCATGTCTACCATGGTTGCAGTCGCCGTGTTACCTGATACGGTAATTTTCTCCTTTTTGAAGGAGTCCAGGGTTTTCTTGTCCCCGGGTTTAACATAGCCAAGATCCCCAAAGCCGGATTTGTTGATCTTCTCTATTACAAATCCTTCTTTATTCTTAGTCTCAATGTTGATCTGGCGATTCCAATAGTCCTCGGGAGAAACAGACCAGTTGTAGTAAGTGACGACGATCTCCACGGGCTCCTCGGCCTTGTCTGCCTTGTACTTGTCTTTGAAGGTCAGTTTCTCTGCTTTTTTTTCATCCAAGGATTTGTAAACAGAGACCGTGAAATCTTCTTTGGGGGGCTTAGGAATCTCTTCTGTCTTCTCCTCCTGCTGCTGCTGCTGCTGGGACTGAGCGAAACTCCAAGGGACATCTGAACTCAGGGCGAAAGCAAGCATGACACCAAGACCCGTCAGGACTGCCCAGCCCCCCCTATACCATCTTAGGTCATCAAATGGCTTGTTCCGCATAATCTCAATCCTCCAAGTTATAAAGATTTTAGTTAAATAAGATTACTAGATGGATGTCATTGCCCGTCGAGGTCCTTACGTGACGGAACTCTGGGTTGATTATATTACTCAGCCCATTAAGTGCAAGTCCATAATTGACATGGGATGAGAGTCGGCTGGCGAATCGGATTATTAATTCCCGAAGTTCAGTCTTCAGCCTGACAGTCTCGGCAGAAGTATATTTTTTTATTGTTCGAAGAGAATATTTAGATTAGCCTAAATATGCCTAAGCCCAAGCCATGCCTGCCTGAAAGTGGAGCTGGTGATGTTGACAAGTACCGTTGAAGACTACCTGAAGACCATTCTATATCTGGAGGATATGCAGGAGCGAGCCAGCACCTCAGGGGTGGCGCGGCGCCTGGCGGTCGCCGACGCCACCGTAACCGACATGATGAGGAAGCTTCAGAAGGCCGGCCTTCTGGAATATCGGCCGTACTACGGAGTAACTCTAACAGACAAAGGCAGGCAATCCGCGCTCAACGTTCTCCGACGCCATCGGTTGATCGAATTGTTTTTACACCGCACGCTCGGCTATGGCTGGGAACTGGTGCATGAAGAGGCAGAGCGACTGGAGCATGTGGTATCAGACCTTTTTGTGGAGAGGCTGGATGCTTTGCTGGGGTTTCCTGCCAAAGACCCTCACGGAGAGGTAATCCCGGACGCAACAGGACACCGGCAAGAGGAACGCTTAACCTGCTTGGCTGACGCTCCACCAGGAGTGTACACTATTCTTCAAGTGAAGAGCCGCGAACCGGGGTTTCTGACCTTCTTAGAACAGCAGGGGCTGATCCCCTCCCGAAGCCTCTCCCTCTTGGAACGGATTCCCTTTCAAGGCCCCTTGAAAATCAAGTTGAGCGGGAAGCGTGTGCCTCAGTATCTCGGCCTCGAGGCGGCCAAATGCATCTTTGCCGTCTCGGCCGATCAGCATGAACAGAAGCTATTGGAAGTGGCAAAAAATCGGACGAGGAATTCAACAAGATTAGAAGACCGTCAGGTACTCAAGGCCAAACGCCGAGGGTGAGAAAAACCATGACCTTGTTGGGGAAGAAGACGGGAACCAAACCGGCTGAGGTCGATTGGCAAATTAGCCAGACCACTCCAAGTCTTCCCGAAGTATACCGAAGCATTGAGATCCCGCCAAGTTATGGCTTTTGGAGGAAGCTGCTAGCTTTTGCGGGACCAGGCTATCTGGTGGCAGTAGGCTACATGGACCCCGGTAATTGGGCCACGGATCTGGCTGCGGGCGCGCGATTCAACTATGCCTTGCTATCGGTGATTATGGTGTCCAACTTGATGGCCATCTTGCTGCAATCGCTTTCCGTGAAACTGGGCATCGTTACCAGCAAGGATCTGGCGCAAGCCTGTCGAGACTATTACAGCCGGCCTGTCTCTATCGGTTTGTGGATCCTATGTGAAATTGCCATTGCTGCATGCGACTTGGCTGAGGTAATTGGTTCGGCCATTGCATTGAATCTGCTATTCAGAATTCCACTACTCCTCGGAGTCTGCTTAACTGCCCTGGATGTCCTGGGGATACTATATTTGCAGCAGAAGGGATTCCGGTTCTTAGAGTCTGTGGTCGTAGCTTTGATCGGGGTCATTGGGCTTTGCTTCCTGTCTGAGTTGATCCTTGTGCGCCCTTCCCTTCAAGGCCTCCTGGAGGGTTATGTACCATCCTTCCAGATCATACGCAATCCGGGGATGCTTTATGTGGCCATTGGTATCCTAGGAGCCACTGTGATGCCCCATAACCTCTACCTTCACTCTTCGATCGTTCAGACTCGGCAATATCGCGAAACCAAGCAAGGGTTAAAGGAGGCGATTCGTTTTGCCACACTCGATTCCACGGTGGCTTTGATGTTTGCCTTGTTCATCAATTCGGCCATCCTAGTTATGGCAGCCGCCACGTTTCACCAGTCCGGGAATCAGGGCGTGGCAGAAATCCAGGATGCCTACCGTCTCCTGACGCCGCTCCTGGGAACCACGCTGGCTAGCGTCTTGTTTGCCGTGGCGCTTCTCTGTTCCGGGCAGAATTCGACTTTGACCGGGACCCTGGCGGGACAAATCGTGATGGAAGGGTTCCTAAACATTCGCTTGCGCCCCTGGTTGCGCCGGTTGATCACTCGCTCTCTCGCCATTGTGCCTTCGGTGATCGTCATCCTGATTTACGGGGAGAAAGGGACGACCGAGTTGTTGATCTTTAGCCAGGTGATTCTAAGCATGCAGCTTCCTTTTGCCATTTTCCCCCTAGTGCAATTCACCAGTGATCGGAGTAAAATGAGGGAGTTCGCCAATCCCTCGTGGGTCAAGTGGTTAGCATGGGTGGTGGGTATTTTGATTGCCCTTTTGAATGCGTGGCTGCTGGCGGAGACATTCAATCGGTGGTAGGCGAACAAACTCCAGCATGTATAAAAGGATTTTAATCCCGGTAGAAAACTCAGCAACAGATGAAGCCATTTTGGACCACATCCAGCCGATGGCAAGGCTCATGGGTTCTAAACTGGTTCTGGTGTGTGTGGCCCATGGGTGGGCAGCCCGCAATTACGACCTCCTGAAGTTGCGTGAATCCGAGGAAATGGCCCAAGATCGCGAATATCTCCGCCGACTTTGTGATAAGCTGAGAAGCAAGGGTTTCGACGCGGAGTATATTCTGGCTTATGGGGAACCCTCGGACGAGATCGTCCGAATCGCCAAGGAAACTCAGGCTGATCTCATTGCGATGTCGACACATGGCCATCGTTCTGTCTCCGACATCGTTTATGGAAGCGTCTCCCACGACGTCCGGCATGCGGTGGATATTCCAGTTCTGCTGTTGAGGGCCAAGAAGTAACTGCATGCCGGCCCTGATTGTTTTGCTTGAGGTTGGACAAGTCCGCACGATGTACTACAATAGGACCTAAGGAAGAAGGCTGCGCAGTGGAAGCAGGGGGAGGAAAAGCCATGAAACAGTGGCTAATCAGCTTCATGCTCGTTTCCTCTTTATGGGGTTTGGTTTTTGCCTCTGGAGGCCTCTGCGCAAAGACACAGAAGAATTCCGATGTTGAAAACATTGGAATCCGCAACATCAACACCCACCAGATTAACCTCATCTCCCTGGAAAAGGAGATTGCGCTAGGACGACAGCTGGCCCAAGAGGTGGAACGGTCCAGCCAGCTTCTGGATGATCCTGAGATCAATGAGTACGCAAATCGTGTTGGCCAGAACCTTGTTCGGAACTCTGATGCAAAGGTCCCTTTTGTCATCAAGGTCATTGATTCGGATGAGATCAACGCTTTGGCCTTGCCAGGAGGATTCTTTTACGTCAATACGGGGTTGATTCTGGCAGCTAGTGAAGAGTCGGAACTGGCTGGAGTCATGGCTCATGAAATTGCCCATGTTGCCGCCAGGCACGGTACGGAGCAATATTCCAAGGCAGAGCTGTTCAATCTGGCTACAATCCCGTTGATATTCGTGGGTGGGCCTATCGGCTATGGGATTCGCCAGGCTGCCAGCCTCCTGGTCCCACTGGAGTTCCTGCAGTTCAGCCGCTCAGCAGAAAGAGAGGCTGATTTTCTGGGCCTTCAGTACCTTTATAAAACCGGCTATGACCCCACTTCTTTTGTGTCCTTCTTCGAAAAGATCCAGGCGCAAGATAAAAAGAACCCTGGACGTCTTGCGAAAGCCTTTTCTACCCACCCACCAACCCTTGACCGAATTCAGAGGGCCCAGCGGGAAATCCAGAACGTGTTACCCGGACGTTCCGAATATGTATTGAACACATCGGATTTTGATCGAATCAAGGCAAAATTGGCAGCCATGCGGAATGCCAGCAATGTCTCCGAGGAAGGTCCCAATTCAAAACGTCCCACACTCAAGCGTAATACCCGTGAAGAGGTGGAACCCCCGGACACGGAATCCTTGCCGGATGGTGACGGTCGTCCAAAACTCACCAGGAAATCTCAAGCTTCGCAATAATCGTCGAGTTCCCTGCTCCTCATTGTTAATAAATTAGAGGGAATAATTAGGGCCGCCGACGGGAATGAACTCCAGTTAGGCTTCCAGGAATGATCCATCCCGTCGGCAGCCACTACCCAAAAACCATTGTTCTTGTCAAAGACACCGAATAGAATATTGGACCAGCGTCAACTCGGGATCTTTAAGGTTACCGGTTTTTCTTGGAACGTTGATCCCCTCTGAATGGCCAGGCGTCAATTTCCGGCAAACGCTGTCTAATTCTGCAGGCGGAAGATTTGCCGGATAGAGGAAACAAATAGAGTCCTTATATCAAGCGCCTTCGGTAGTCGCAGCCGCAGTTCTGGCGTGCTTAAGCAAAGGCAAAATTTTCGGCAACTCCATCGGCTTATTCTCCTTTGATGACAAACGGACCAGGAGTACTTTCATGCGCGTTTCAGCGCAAAGAAACCCTCGCACAATCATTCAGGTCCTGGAATCGGGGAGACAAGGATGCGTTATTCGAGAGCGAGCGGAGAGGCGGCTAAGAGCCAATCTGCAAGTTTACCAAGAGGGCATCAGGGATCTTCCCAAGTTCCGGGATTAGACGGGCGAGGCGGCCTGGGGGGAGTGATGAAAACGCGCGACAGGCCCTTGGATCGCACGGGAGGGCGGAAGACGTCGCATCATGCTCCATGGTGGATGTTCATCATCGCGGCCTCATTCGTCGGCCTGCACATGTTCTTTACTTACATGTTGATCTTGGGACCGGCTGACCCGAAAGGATTGGATGCCACATTCGAACGCGGCACAATGAGAATCCACTTCGTGGCCCCTCATACGCCATTCGCAAAGGCCGGACTGCAAGCCGGTGACCAGGTACTGACAGCCGGTCGGCAGGCCGTCCGCAACACGGGCGATTGGGCAGCGGTTGTTTATAACTGGGAAGCCGGACGGCCGCAGACTTGGAAGGTCCTGCGCGGTGAGAAACCACTTGAAATCGAATTTACTCCCGCGAAAGTTACGTGGCAAATCCGTGTTGGGGACGGTTACATTTTCCTTGTCAGTCTGGCTCTTTTCTGTTTCATCCCGGGGCTTTTGATCGCCTTCCAGCGCCCTGACGACCTCGCCGCCAGAACGGGTGCCTGGTTTATCGTTACAGCGTCTGTCGTGTTTGGCTTGCCCAGTGGGTGGGCTGCCGTCTGGCGTCAGCTTCCCATAGCAGCTCAAGTTCTCCTCTGGATTCCCGAATTCAGCCGGTTCGTGATCGAAGCCATTTTTCTGTCGTTCATCGCCGTCTTTCCCTGTCGCCTGTTTCGCACCCGATGGCCCTGGGCTCTCATCTGGGGCCCCGTGCTGGCGACTCTGCCGTGGCGGTTTTCTCGATTCTATTCAATAATTTACCAGCCAGGGGACGCGTTTCCAGTACCAGGATGGTTTTCCCAAATCACTTTTTTCCGAACGATAGCATCCGTGGCCGCCGCTGTCGTGATGCTGATTGTCGCTTACCGTAAGCTCGCCGACCTGAACGAAAAACGCCGCGTCCGTGTCTTGATGGCAGGGACAGCGATAGGATTGTTAGCTGGGATTCCGACTGCCTCGTTATTTCATTTCCTGGGTCAGGGACTAAGAACGTCATTCCTCTTACTTTTCACCGCCACTTTCCCGGCCACGCTGGCGTGTCCACTGGCCTTTGCCTACGCCATTCTGCGCCACCGCGTCCTCGATATCCATGTGATCATCCGCCAAGGCCTGCAGTACGCGCTGGCGCGCGGGGCGGTTCTGGGCGTGCTGCCGGTACTGGGAGCTTTCCTCGTCTTCGACCTTGCAGTGAACAGTCAGGAACCGCTCGCGTATATCCTGAGGGAGCGCGGATGGATTTATGCTGCGCTCGGCGGTCTGGCGCTGGCTGCTTATTGGCAGCGGAAACCATGGCTGGAATCGCTCGACCGGCGATTCTTCCGGGAGCGATACGACGCCCAACGATTGCTTCGCGACGTAGTCCAGGAGATCCGCAAAGCCAAGAGCTTCGAGCGCGTGTCGCCGCGAGTCGTAGCCCGAATTGAAAGCGCTTTGCATCCGGAATTCGTTTCACTCATGGTACATGAGGCAGGCCAGCCGTCATACCACGTTTTGGCTTCGGCCCCGGCAGGACAGGCGCCCCCGCCGCTGGCCGCGGACAGCAAGGTCGTTGCACTGACGCGCCTCCTCGGCAAGCCAATGGAGACCTTGCTCGCGGACTCAGGCTGGCTCGACCGGCGCTTGCCTCAAGAAGAGATCGACTTCGTGCGTGGCGCACGTATTGACCTGCTCGTACCTATCGTCGCAGCGCCCGGACGCACGGAAGCCCTTTTAATCCTGGGTATCAAACGTTCGGAGGAACCTTACACGCGCGAGGACCAGGAGTTGCTCGAAGCCATCACGTCCAGCCTAAGCCTGCTGCTGGAGTACCCGACTCCACAGCCCAAGGGCGTGCCACAAACCTTCGGAGAGTGCCCACAGTGCGGCGACTGCTATGACTCAGGCAACACACGATGCGCTCGCGAAGGCGCGGACCTGACGCCCATTGGTCTGCCGCGTGAACTGGCCAGCCGGTATCGCCTGGATCGACGGCTGGGCCGGGGTGGGATGGGTGTGGTATACCAGGCCGAAGACACCCGGCTCAAGCGTACGGTTGCATTGAAGTTTCTCCCCGAGGAGCTTTCCCGAGACCGACAGGCCTTGGAACGATTTCAACGCGAGGCTCAAGCTGCTTCGGCACTCAACCATCCTAACATCTGTACGATTTACGACATCGACCAGTTCGAAGGCCTACACTTCATCGCCATGGAGTTTCTGGCGGGTCAAACCCTCAAGCAGCGGATTGATGGGAAAGCTCTCCCAGCGGAACTGCTGATAGATGTGGGCATCCAGATTGCCGACGCGCTGGATGCGGCCCACTCGAAGGGGATCATTCACAGAGACATAAAGCCTGCCAACATCTTCCTGACCCAACGCAGCCAAGTCAAAATCCTGGACTTCGGTCTGGCAAAGCTGACCCGCGCACCCCGCCCGAAGCTGGAGGCATTGAGCGCCTCAGCGGCGCCAACTGTCACCGAGGAAGACGTCA
Source organism: Terriglobia bacterium (assembly GCA_035541995.1). Classification (GTDB taxonomy): domain Bacteria; phylum Acidobacteriota; class Terriglobia; order Versatilivoradales; family Versatilivoraceae; genus DATKMG01. The sequence goes on along the minus strand of DATKMG010000654.1, from coordinate 2,362 downwards.
CCAGCCCCGGAGTGGTGGTGGGAACCGTGGCGTACATGTCCCCCGAGCAAGCGATGGGCTTGGAACTGGACGCGAGAACCGATCTGTTCTCCTTTGGAGTGGTGCTTTATGAGATGGCGACGGGAACAATGCCGTTTAAGGGAAACACCTCGGCGACCATCTTTAATGCGATACTCAACCTGACGCCACCCTCCCCATTGCGCATCAACCCCAACCTGCCACCCAAGCTGGAAGAAATCATCAATAAGGCACTGGAAAAGAACCGGGACCTGCGCTATCAGCGCGCATCGGATTTGCATACCAACCTGAAGTGTCTCAAGCGCGAAATAGAATCCGCTTAAGGAGTTCCAGCGGCAACAGTCGCTCAGACGCCAAGAAAGCCGGTCAAGGTATTCCAGCCATACGGACCATGGGGCTGAGCAGTGGCGAACGGCTTGGTTCAGAAGGCCACCGTTGTCGAGTTGTTGTGGGCGTCATCGGGTCGTGCTTTGAATGAGATTCGACGGATGGTGCAAGCTAAAGTGGCGTACGGTACAGAACCCCATGTTAGACTTTCCTGGGCGTTTTCGGTAAGCCTTCCATCCTTCACGCACGAGCACCGAAGGCGGCAGTTGGAAGGAACTTGGGCGGTCGTCGTAACTTGGTGGCCTGTTCGAAAGCATAGGCCAATCTGATCAGAGCGGCCTCACTAAAGGCTTTCCCGAAAAACGAGATCCCGACCGGCAACCCATGCACATATCCGGCCGGGACAGTAATATGCGGGTAACCCGCAACTGCTGCAGGAGCTGAACACCCTCCGGTGGAATGATCGCCGTTAACCAGGTCCGTCAGCCAGGGAGGCCCGCCCGTAGGCGCTATCAAAGCGTCCAATCGATGCTTCTGCATGACAGCATCAATGCCTTCGACACGAGAGAGTCGGTGGTTCTTCTTGAGAGATTTCCTGTACTGTTGACTGCTTAAATCCCCTTTGGCCTGGGCTTTCTGAAAAAGATCCTGACCGAAGTAGGGCATCTCCTTATCCCGGTTTTGTTCATTGAACTCGATCAAATCCTTCAGAGATCGAACCTTTACCTCCAGACACAACCTGGATATATAGGTATTCAACCCAGCCTTGAATTCGTACTGCAGTACATCCATCTCTGATTCTTCGAACTTCCCGACGGTTAAGATCTTGGCAGGATCAATGATCGTCGCTCCCAACTGCTTCATCGTTCCGACGCAATTGTCAATGAGTCGGTCCACTTCCTCGTTGAATCCACAAAACTCACGGGCAACACCCAGTCTGGCCCCCTGCAGCCCTTTTGGGTCCAGGAACCTCGAATAGTCAAAAGCATCTCTTCCCCGTATGGCCTGAGTTGCTTGATCGTCTGCATCAACCCCGCTCAACACTTCGAGAAGAATGACCGCATCCCTGACCGTACGGGCCATGGGCCCAGCCGTGTCTTGACTTTGAGCGATGGGAATGATGCCAGACCGGCTGACCAATCCGAGAGTTGGCTTGATTCCGACAATCGAATTGGCAGATGCAGGACAGACAATTGAGCCGTCCGTCTCGGTCCCCACAGCAACGACGCCCAGATTGGACGAGATGGCGACTCCGGAACCGGAACTCGATCCGCAAGGGTTCCGATCAAGCGCATAGGGATTCCGAGTCAATCCACCTCGACCGCTCCATCCGCTGATGGAGTGACCGGACCTGAAGTTGGCCCATTCACTCAAGTTAGTCTTACCCAGAATCACAGCGCCCGCATCACGCAGCCTCCGTACCAGGAATGCATCCCGCTTGGGATGCGACTTCTCCAGTGCTAGCGATCCTGCGGTCGTCATCATCTTGTCAGCAGTATCAATGTTATCCTTCAAAAGCAGCGGGATTCCGTGTAGAGGGCCACGTGGTCCCCGGAGCTGCCGTTCTTTGTCCAGTGATTCGCAAATTTCCAAAGCATCTGGATTTAATTCAATGACCGATGCCAATGAAGGCCCGTGCCGGTCAATCTCCTCAATGCGTCTCAGGTAGGCTTCCGCAATTGTGCGGGCCTTGAGTCTTCCGGACTTCATGGCATCTTGAAGACCCTCGATGGTAGCCTCTTCCATTTCGAAATCAGGAACTGGTCTGGAAGGGATAAGTCGAACTCGGCTATTCTCCGTCCCTTCCGTTGTCAAGTCGGTAATAAAGAGTGCCCCAATAGTCAGATTCCATCGCAGCCATTTTCTTCGGTTCATTTTCATGGAGTGAACTTAGCCTTCCCGTAGCGTTGAATCAAAATCATTTTCTCTGTTTGGTTTGGTTTGGTTTGGAACCAGTCTCCCTCGGTGCAACACATGCTGCCATAAAAACTTGACACAAAGCATGAAAAAACTGCCA
>DATKMG010000653.1:0-7544 GCA_035541995.1 Terriglobia bacterium | reverse complement strand
AACGACCAGGCCAATTCAGACGGATCCTTCATTCCGCCCATTTCGGAAAGCGCCCTGGCAGGCAAGACGCGGATGATGCTGCCGGTGGCGGTGGAAGTCGGGCCGTTTAGCACCGAACTGGACATCACCAACTGGTCCTCGATCCGGAAGACCTTGAATTGCCTGTACGTGGCCGATGCCGTGCAGATGGCGGACCATGCCGCCAGCTTCACGATTGATCTCGAGGCTGGGCAGCAGCTGATTCAGCCGGAACTGGTCCAGTGGCTGAGGAACACGCAGGTTGCTGGAATTGGCCCGGAAGGACCGACTTATAGCGGGGCATTGTTTGTCTCTGCAGCAGACAGCGACCTGAGCGGGATCTCCGTGGCGGCGAGGACTTCGGCAGTGGGAGGGGGAGGAGAGTACGGGCTCTTCTACACCGCTTTGGCTGAAGGTACAACTTCGCCGAAGGAAGCCTGGCTGTATAGCTTGCAGCAGAACTCGGAAAACCGCAGCAACCTGGCGCTGGTCAACACGGGAGAGACCGATGCCACGGATGACACCTTTCAGATTGATCTCTACGACGGGGAGACCGGCAAACTGGCAAACACCATCAGCGGGGTCACCCTGGCGGCGGGAGGCTGGAAACAATTCAACACGATCCTGGCAGAGTATGCCTCCCGGGTGCATCAAGGCTACGCGCACGTGGTTAGGAATAGCGGCAACAACCCCTTCATTGCCTATGCGGTGATTAATGACGGCGCCCAACCCGGCCAGCGCAGCGGGGATGGAGCGTTCATCTCCAGTGCGCCATAGGAGGTAGGATGCGTTAGCGTTTTTTGCGTAACGCATCATTCGTAGATTCATTTGAAGGGGGGATATGAAGGCTTAACGCTTCTGATGCGTTACACCCGCCACGAAGTCGACGGGCTACCGCATCCTACGTTCTACATTGCAGGTACGCAGTAAATCGAGTCTGCTATTTATCAATTTTCAAGGAGGAAGGCATGCCGAAAGAATCGCTCCTTATCCTGTGCCTAAAAGGAAAATGGCTTCGAGCTTCCGCGATGTTCCGAGTGATTTTGATTTTCCTGGTTTGTTCTTTCTCCTTGTCTGCCGCAGAGGGAGTCTGGACAAGCCTGGGCCCTGAGGGAGGCGCTATTACCCAGCTCTGGGTTCATCCCGGCAACTCCAACCGTGTTTTCGCCTTAACTACGAGCGGACTATTTACCTCCTCAGATGGAGGGAGCCACTGGAGCACCGTGACGAATGGCTTGATTAGAGGGGTCCCACCTTTGTCCTTTGCCGCTGATCCCGCCAATCCTGATCACTTGCTCGTGGGGTTCTATCAGGGTGGTTTTGGGAGCATTGACGGGGGTGTGACGTGGAACCAAGTATGGAAGACTTTGTATATTCCCAGCAATCCCGGCTACCCCGACTCTCCCGTGTATTTTTCCAGCATGGCCATCAGTCCTACTGACCCGAATTTGATTTTTGCCACTAATTACTATTACTCACCAGCATTCCTTAAGAGTCTGGATGGAGGCACGACTTGGATAGCCACTACGGATACCTCAATTACCAATGCCAATACATTGCTGGTGGATTCTTCAGATTCAAACACCGTTTTTCTGGGGACCAGAGGAGGAATTTTCAAAAGCAAGGATGCCGGAGAACATTGGACAAGAAGCGATAGCAGCAGTGCGGCCGGTTCCGTTTATGCGCTTCTCAGTGATCCCTCCTCACCCACAACTCTCTATGCGGGTGCAGAGAAAGGGGTTTTCAAAAGCACCGACAAGGGGTTGACCTGGAGTCCAGCCAAACAGGGGTTGGGCGATTCTCTGATTCGGGCGCTGGCCATCGATCCCAACCACTCTAACGCGCTCTATGCGGGAGGTTCCGCTGGCCTCTTCAAAACCACCGATGGAGGGAAAAGCTGGAATGCCATTTCAGTCGGGGGAGCGGATGTGTCGGCGCTGGCCATTGCCAAGTCCTCTCCAAACACGATCTTTTTAGGGGACATTGTGGCCCGAGGTGTATTTAAAAGCTCTGATGGTGGCAATGTTTGGAACCCGGTCAACTCCGGACTCTATGCAACCGATGTGCAGGCTTTTATTCAAAATCCATTCACCCCTCAAGTTTTCTTGGCATTAATTCAAGGAAGAATCCTTTTCAGGTCTTTGGACGGGGGAAGTCATTGGGAACTTTGGGGGGGGGCCGGGTTGCCTAATTGGAGGGCGGCACTCAAATTTCGATGGGATCCGGTTAACCGAGATACTCTCTATCTTTTCGGAGGCATAGGAATTTACAAGAGTGCGGATGGCGGGCAGACATGGACCAACATTTGGAAGCAGGGAGTTGCAGGTTTTGTCATTGATCCAAGAGATCCGTCAATTCTTGTATCTTCTGGCTTCCCAGATCAGTCTCAAGGTGTGTATAAAAGTTCAAATGATAGAATGTCATGGGATCGCATGATAGGCAGTGTGGGCGGCCCGCTTTCGAAGGATCCACAGAATCCTGACGTGTTATATGTTTATGAGCAAAATCAAACCTTGTGGGAAAGTGAGGATGGAGGAAAAAGCTGGAATTTAAAAAACCGGGATTACCTCTACTTAACAGATGATGTTTTTCTGCAAATTGATGCGCGAAATTCCAATGTCCTCTATCTCTATGGATCGGATTGGAATTCGGTGTATGGGAGGGTATTTAAGAGCCTGGATGGAGGCCGCACTTGGGGTTCTGTTGATGAGCTGAAGAGTGGCGGTCCGACCTGTGACCCCGTATTCGATCCTTTATCTCCTGATCTGATTTATGCAGGCACAATCTCAGGCGTTGACCGCAGCTCGAATGGAGCCGCCAATTGGATTCCGGTTAACGAGGGATTGCCGAATTTCGCGGTGTCGAACCTTTCGTTTGATGTGAATGTCCCTCATACGATTTATGCCGCCACGAGAGGGGGCGGTATATTTTCGGCCACATTTTCGCCAAACCCTCCTGCCGCATTATCCCTTGCCAGGCTTTCCAGTGATCAACAATGGGAAGTGGGCTCCACTCAGAATATTGTCTGGAGTTCCACGGCCGATATTTGGGAGGTCAAGCTGGAAGTTTCTTACGACAATGGTGTCACCTATTCCACGATTGCCAACAACATTCCCAACACAGGTTACTATGCCTGGACAATCCCGAATACTCTCTCCGACCAGGTGAAAATTCGAATTTCCGACCGGGATGGCAAGGCCACGGCTGTCAGCACAGGCAATCTGGCCATCGTTGCTCCTTCGGGGGCAGGAAAACTCACCATCAGCATTCTTTCCCCTGCGCCCGGCACTGTCGTGAGTGGGGTGGTAACTGTAAAGGTATCAGTCAGTGACAGCAGCCAGGTGGGCTCTGTTCTCTTCCTCACTTATTCTTCTAATCACGAGATAGACATCGGCGATAGTTATCAAAAGGCTGGGGACGGTTCCTACGCTATTCAATGGGACACTTCAACCTTTCCCTCTGGCTCATATATGCTCTATGTAGCTGTAGATACAACAGAAGGGTTGTACTTGACGTCTACTGAGCAACCCATCACCGTGACCAATTCGACGCCACGGACACCTTTGGCGTGGATGCTCCCCTCCAGCGCCAGAGCCGCCGGAGTGGGCGGTGCTTTTTACACCACCGATCTGACCATAGCAAACACAGGGATTTTGGACGCTGCGGTTACTTTGAAATTCCTGGGACATGACGTGGATGGAAGCAGCGGGCTGGAAAAAAGCATCGTGGTTGGCGCAGGGAAATCGGTCACCCAAGCTGATGTCTTGAATTCCGTTTTTGGCCTGGAATCGGGGTACGGAGCGGTCCTGATGAAATCCAACTATGCCAATCTGATCCTGACCAGTCAAACATCGACTCCGAGAGGGGGCGGGACTTATGGGCAAAGCTTTTCTGGAATGCCCATTACAGGATCGCATAGGGCATATCCTAGTGGGGAGATCGGCGAAATCCGGGAAAATGCGGCTTTCCGATGCAATTTGGTCCTGGCCAATCCTGTAAACTCCCAGAGATTTTTCACCGTGGCGCTGCTCGATCCCGAGGGTAATGTGTTGGCATCAAAACAATACATCGTGCCCCCGCAGGGAATGACCCAGGTAAATCGGGTGGTGCGGGATCTGGGCATCACGACGGATGTAACCGGGGCCCGGCTCTCCATTACTTCTTCCGACCATGGCTTCTTTATTGCCTACGCATCGTTGATCGACAATGTGACCAATGATCCCCGCACCCTGATGATGCAAGCCAATCCTGCCGCTTCGAGCTATGTTAACCCTTCTATTGGAACAACATGGATTTTGCCGTCAAGTGCTCACGCGGCCGGAACCAATGGGGCCTTTTACACCACTGATCTGATGATTGAAAATGCCGGCATCGTCACGACCCTGGGTACCCTGCGTTTCCTGGGGCATGATGCCAGCGGCCTCGAAGCCCCAAATTATTCATTTGAACTGAAACCCGGCGCCACCTTGAATTTAGCCGATGTGCTGCACTCGGTGTTTCGCGTTGAATCCGGTTACGGCGCCATCCGGCTTTCGGCCACGGAATCGAATCTTGTCATCAGCAGCCAAACTTCCACTCCCAGCCATGGCGGCACTTTTGGACAGAGTGTCCCCGCCTTTGACGAGCGGGACCTGATCAAGGAGAATTCCCCGCACTCCATTTGCGCGATTCGAGAAGACAAAGGTTTTCGGACTAATTTGATCTTATCGAATGCCATGGAACAACCCACTGTCGTCGATGTGCGGTTGATTTCGGGCGGAGGAGTTCTTTTAGGAAGCCGCCAGGTGACTTTGCCGCCGTGGGGAATGACTCAGCTTTCCAGGGTTGTCAGGCAATTGGGCGTTTCCTCGGACCTGTCCAACGCTCGGCTGGAACTTTCGACGTCAACTCCTGGCGGATCCTTTGCCGCTTATGCCTCCGTGATTGATAACGTAACCAATGATCCGAGGACTTTGCTTCCCAGATCGCAGTGGGTGACGGCTGAATGGGAATAACGACATCGAAGGTTCCCGCTGAGGGGCCGATGCCACCCAGGCGACGAACCATGCGGCCCGGCTTCACGATTGACCTCCAGGCTGGACAGCAATTGATCCAGCCAGGACTGGTCCAAAGTATGAATCTCCCTTTGGACGGTGCACGTACTTACCTTTGAAGACTGAAGGAGGAACGATGAAAAAAGGACTGAATGAAATCATGCTTGTCACTGTCGGCGCTTTGTCTCTCGCATGTGTCTTCTCCGAAACCTCACGGGCCCAGAATTGCGTTCCGTTTCCAAGCGGCAAGGTTCCAATTATCAAGATCAATTATTTTATTCCTCCTAACAACTCCGGAGACCGCTGGGTGGTGGGGGCCAACGACTATCAGGTTTATCACGAACTCATGAACCTTCTTCCGCTTCCCAATTCTCCAAATCAGAAGTTTTGCGGCCTGGTTGAAATCGCGGCCGGCTTGTGGGCCGAGGTCTATCTACCCACAGCAGCTGAATGGCAAGGAGATTTCAGCCAAAGCTCGTTTGAGAGTCCACTTTTTGCCCCTGTGACTCGGACGTTTGATCCATCGACTGGAGAATTCAAGATGTTTCGTTACCCAAATAACGTGATCCCCCGTGACGCACTCCCCAATCCATTTCCTTGGCGTATCTCATCGGCAGGTCTCACCGTTGCGCAATCGATCCCCATTGTTCTTTCATCTTCGGGTGCCAATAATTCCTTCTATACCTCCGAGATAACCCTGACCAACCGCGGTACAACGGACATCCCGGTCAAGTTCACCTACCAGGCCGCAGTCGGAAGTGGAAGCGGAGTCGCCAGCGACCTGTTGCCGGCTGGAAGACAAAAGATCTTCTCTAATGGCATTGACTATTTGCGATCAATCGGTGTCCCCATTCCTGCTACGGGGGATCGTTTAGGAACTCTTACCGTTGAATATGCGGGCCTCGCCTCGACGGCTTTGGGCTCTTCGACCGTGCGCACGACCACGGCTCGTCCGGAAGGCCGTGCAGGCCTTTCTTTCCCGGGCATTTCGAAATGGAAGCTGACAGAGGATAAGGTGGTCTACCCACCAAGTAGTGTCTACATTTGCGGACTGCGGCAGGACTCTCGGGACCGTTCCAATCTTGCTGTTCTCCACGCGGGCAAGGCGGGAGACAATGATATCGTCCTCCGCCTCACGATCATTTCGGGGGATCCTGAATCCTCTTCCTCTTTGACGCTCCCCGACATCACTCTCTCCAGTGGCGAGTTTCGTCAATTCAATTCCATTCTCACCTCGAACGGACTCTCCTTTACAAACGGTTACGTTCGAATCGAACGGGTAAGCGGTCAGGCCCCCTACTACGCCTATGGAGTGATCAACGATCAGGTGACCTCTGACGGCTCGTTCATTCCGCCTGTTCCTGCCAATCAGGGGCCGCTGACCCTTCCGACCATTGTGGAATCCGGTGCATTTACCAGCGAGCTGATTGTCACCAACCTTTCGTCTTCCGACACAACCGTTCATCTCGAATATGTCGCGGAAGCACTTACAACGACAGACCATACAGCCCGTCTCGACATTCCACTCAAGGCAGGGGAGCAATCTGTGATTCCCAGCTTCGTGCAAAAGCTGAGAGATCTGGGGATCCCAGGCATTGGGTCGGCGGGTTCTACCTATGCCGGAGCCCTCTTTGCGACCCCCGAGGGGATTTTCCTGGGCGCCCGCACGTCCTCCCAGACGGCTGGGGGCAGATATGGCTTATTTTATGTGGGAGTCCCCTTGGAGGAAATGGCCACGGACGTTGCCTGGCTCTACGGCCTCCAACAGAACGACGAGAACAGAACCAATCTGGCGTTGGTCAACACGGGTATTGCGGACAACAATCCGAACGCCTTTCGGATAGAGTTGTTTGGTGGGGATACCGGCAGCAAGGTCTCAACGATTGATGACATCACGGTCAATGCGAAAGGGTGGAAACAGATCGGAGCAATATTGGCCGGCAATGCTCCTGGGACCACGAATGCGTACGCAAGAGTGACACGGACGCAAGGTAAGAATCCTTTCATCACGTATGCCGTGATCAATGACGGGGCTCATCCCGGCGAAAGGACCGGTGACGGCGCCTTCGTGTCGATGCAGGTTGAAGGACCTTGAATTGGAGAGGAATCGCTTGCATCACTGGGACCCTAATGCACTTTCCATGCGACTCATTTTGCTTTCTGCCCTCTCAAAGTCACAGGAAAGCAGGTGGGGTGAAGTCCATTCTGAATGGAGTTCTGACACTTCCACTGATAAATACCTGGGGGCAGGTCACTCCCTGACAAAATCCAGCGTAAAGGGGGAATAAATCATGCCAACAGCAGCTCTAATAACAAACGAAAAAAGATTGAGTGCAAGGATGAAGAAGTTGATTTTATGCGTTGGACTCATCGGAGTCACCCGCTTGGGGATCGATCCTGGTATCTGCCTGGCTCAACCTCTCGCCTATGTTACAAACAACCAGTCGCTAACCATATCAGTTATCGATACGGCTTCAAACTCGGTAGTGGCTA
>DATKMG010000652.1:0-8018 GCA_035541995.1 Terriglobia bacterium | reverse complement strand
CCTTCCCGCCACTTCTTGCTTCGGCCTTTCTTGCGACGTCGGCTGACATCTCAATCCCATAAAGGTGCCAGGAGTCATTGCGCATTAGCTCTAGGAACGAGCCTGAACTGCAGCCCATGTCCAGAAGTGCCCCGCCATGTTTGTATCGCGCAATGGCATCCAGGCGGAATCCCCAGCGACTTGGCGAATCTTGCCCCGCGGCCGAGATGAGATTGTCGTACGCCTCGGTATAGTGCAGGTGCATCTGGTCCGGAGGAGGCGGATGGCTAAGCCATACGAGTGAGCAGTTGGGGCAGCGCACCAGAGTGTATCGCTCTACCTTTCCGTGCAACCTGTCGGGTGCTTCACGGAATCGCTTCACACCTGAGTCTCCACAGATTGGGCACATCTCGCGTTCTTGTTTCAATGACATAAACCCGCTCTTGGTATCTGTCATGGGGTCAGTTCCGAGATGCGAGCCCGAGACGAGTTGCTGCCATAGGGGTCACTTCTCCCAGGCACTAAAATTTTCATACGATACCCGTCGAGTCATTCCTAGATTCCAGGTGACGCTTCACAGTTCGGAGTGCGAGGTCAGGGTAAATCCAGGTCAAAACCCATTTGACTGCGATATTGAACGTCATGTGCAGCCGAACAGCCTTTGAGATAGCTTCCCGAGCTCTTCGATATTGGCGAGATTCCAAATAGCAATTAGCCAAACCGCTCTGGACTGAGGCAAGGGTTTCTCGAATTAGGTTGCGAGTAGTGCTCGGCAGAGCTGCACTTGAAGCTAGGAACTTCTCAAGGCGAATTTGACTCTGCTGAAGTACAAATTCTAGTCTGTCCCATTCCTGGCTTACTCCCACATGGCGAGTCTGCACGGGCGATCGGTCAAACCAGACGAGTGGCCGATTGACGTAGCAGAATCCAGTCAGCATCGCTAACCGAAACAGGAAATCGCTGTCCATCCCGAACCGTAGGTTTACATCGAACCCACCGGCCCGCCTCATCACATCGGCCCGACCCATGAATGAGGAAGGACAAACTACCATGCCTGCGCCTCCAGGGCGAATCAGCAGTCGCAACACTTCAGCGTTGACGCCCATCGCCTCCTTGTGGCGATAACTAGCTTCAGCCAACTGGAATAGTGTCTTTGTTTCTGGATGATTCAGGAAGCGAACGTCGGTGTAGCATGCACCGCAGCATGAGGCAAATTGATCCACCGCCTTCATCTGCCATTCGAGCTTGTCCCTCTCCCAGATATCGTCAGAGTCCAGAATCGCGACCCACTCACCGCGAGCCTGTTCCAATCCATGATTCAGTGCCGCGCTCAGCCCCTTGTTGGTTTGGAAAAAGTAGCGGATCCTATCACCAAATACCTCACCGAGGACCTTGCCCGTACCGTCCGTGGACCCGTCATCTATCACGAGGATTTCGAAGTCTGAAAACGTTTGGGCTAGAGCACTCGCAATGGTGACTTGGACTTGAGCTACACGCTGGTAGGTAGTAATAATGACGGATACTTTGGGATTCATGGACCCCCTCTCCTGTGATTTGCCGGCGCCGCCACCAACTTTCGTCTTGACGCCGACACACCTTCTACATGATTGTCTAGCTAAGGTGTTTCTAGGTTCGAACGAGTAATTGTTTCGCGGTACGCATCAAGAAGCACTCGGCCCGCAGCCGTCCAGGTGACATCCAAGGCTGCTTTGAGAGCACTTTCTCGCAGCTTTTGAAGGAGTTCCCTTTCTTCGTGCAGCATAGTGATATGTCGTGTCAGCGTCTCGACGTCGCCCACCCGGTGCATGAGTCCTGTTTTCATGTGACTGCAAATCTCAGTGCAAGCCTCCGAAACAAGAGGAACACACCCGCTGCCCATGGCCTCGGCGACGACCAACCCGAAACCCTCCTCGATACTCGGGAGAACGAGGATGTCAGCATTGCGCATGAGTTCTGGGACATCGTTCCTGTGACCAAGCACCTTGACGCTGGGATGCGCGAGCATCGGGGCCAGCTTTTCCCGATAGGCGGGCAGAAATTCTCCGGCGATCAGGAACGTTCCGTTCTTTGAGGCCGGAGACTTCAACCAAGCCTCCAGGGCAAAGTGAAGCCCCTTGCGCACCGCGCAGACTCCGACGGAGATCATTGTCAGCGGGCCTTCCGGATCCCGCCGCTCCGCGCTGGGGAAATACACCTTCTCATCGTATCCGTAGGTATGGCGTATGAGTTGATTGGGAGTAAAGCCCTTGTCAAGAAAGGTCTTAACCACGAAATCCGAAGGGCACAGGAGCCGCGTTGCCAGTTGGTACTCCGCCTCCTCTTTATCCAACTTTTCCGCGTCGAAGGCGTGCTCGTGGTCGGGGGGCAACGCAACTCCAAGGCGATCACACTCTTTCTGAACTACCTCCATGGCAAATCGCGTGTGAGCGTTTGGCCGCTCCAAGACCGTTGGGATTCCCAGCCGGGCCGCTGTTTTTAGTGTCTGAAGGGCACCCAGAGGCCAAGTATGAATAATGTCGATCTGTCCGACCAGTTTTTCAATTCTGCGGGCCACGATGCGATCATGCAGCGCGCACGCACGCATGGTCCCCACAACTCTGTACGGCAGACGGAGTTTGCCTCTCGCAAGGGTCGGAGAGACTCTGGTGCCGGGGCGCAATGGCCGAGAGATGGAAGCTGGGAACACCAGGACTTCCGCCCCCGCCGCCGTCAGGCCATTCACCTGTTGCCAGGCAATTCCACAAATTCGGTCTGCGCCGAGTCGAAGAGGAAAACTGAATAACACTCGTATGCGATCCTTCGCGTGGTTCATTTGTTTTCCTTGAACGTCGTTCCAGGCAGAAACCGGTTGGAGTACCGCGTTTTCAATTGTGACCCAAAGCGCTCTCTTCCCCGTGCTTCCGGGGAAAGGCCGGCTGTCGCTTTCATTCGGAGTTCTCCGGCCGGCACACGGTAACCCCAACTGGAAGTCACGGATTCCTCCGGCGTTTCCGTCGATAAATCGGCGCCCTGAGCTGGTCGCTGCATTGCCTGGGATGTCGCCACGGAGATGCACACCACAAGGGGGAAGAAGCCCATAATCAGCTGGGCCATATAATTAATCCCGAAATGCGCCACGACAGTAGCAAAGAGCGAGGAGCCCAGACACCAGAAGAGCCACTCCTGCCTGGTGTCTCCCTCCACCAGCTTTCTCGCACGGCCAATCGCACTGAATCCGCGTACGAAAATTCCCACGTAGAAAATCAGCGCTAACAGGCCTCCCGTTAAGGCAACGGCCACGAACTGGTTGCAGAGGTCCCAGCTATCCCACCCCCAGTTTACATACTCACTTGTGCCCAGAAGCCACCAATCGCTGAAATGGCGGATGGTCATGTCTACAAGCATGTATCTTTGCTCGCTGGATGAAGACCCCGTAAGGTCAATCCGAGCGATTAGGGCCCAGACGGGAGCCTTCATGACCATGTGAAGCGAGATGAGGGACAGCATGATTCCCCAACGGATGATGCGCATTCGCTGGCGCAGGGGCCAGAAGGCGAGTCCTACGAGGCTTCCCGTGAAGGCGATCCAGGATGTGCTCGAATACGAGGTAACCACCATCGCCGTGGCACCCGCGAGCCCGGCGAGTGCTGCCGCCCTGGAGTTTGCTTCCTTCCAAAGCCAGAGAAAAACAGGAATCAGGACACCGGCAAATGCACCGGCATAGAGACACCCCAATGTCGCGCCGGCGCGCTGGTGACCGTCTCTAACAACCACCTGACTTGAAGTACCGCCCAGCAGGCCGAACACATTGACATGGCTAATTTGCTCGTTGATCATGCAGGCGCCTAGAATCGCGCATATCACGGCCAACGTTTTGATCGTTCGGCGCATTGTATCGCCGTCGGGAATCAGAGACCTTACCACAAGAAATCCGCCAAGGGTGTCCAGGAGGACTCCGAATCCATTTATAAAAGCTGACCTCTCCATAAACTCCAGCCAAAAGGCGATAACGGCTGAGACCGACCAGAGAACAGTGGTCCAATCCAGAGCGTTTACTCCGCCGGGAAATTTGCCTCCCGATGTCTTGCGGAAGCTGACTCTTCGAGCCAACCCAGCCAAAATCAGTACTCGCAGCGCCGTAAAGTGAAATCCGCCCAGCACCAAGACCTGTCCGATTGGGATAGTGAAGAAAGCGACCAGGAAGGGGACAATGGCTTTGTTCCGCGGCAGGAACAGAATCAGCAAGATGGCGATCAGGAGGTAGACCGCCACCAGCGGGTGAATCGCTGAATCCGCCGCGCCGCCTCCAAATCGAAGATGTTCAGGGGCCATAAGTCAGACTTGTACAGTGTGCTGCCCTGCGTTTCCAGCGTTCCTTGGAAGCATTCTGATTGGGGGAATTATCGGCGCTGCCACGCGTTGAGGCCTTGGAAATCTCTCGGGTATGCTCTTGCTTACTTGAAGGGGCGAAGATCGCCGAGGGCTACTCACATCTGCCAAGAGTCTCTGGAGTACGCCCCAGAAACCCTTGTGCATGTGGTGAACATTCTGCGATACGGAATCTAGGCCATCCCAGATCGGCTAATTGACCGTCGCCGCTAACCCGGTCGGCGGTTGTACAGCCTTAACTTGTGAGCTGGAATATTGGTAAGCTCCGGCATCCCATGCGGTGGTAGTCGGACGGGCCACAGGGCTCTGGCCAGGGCAATTCATTGTATGGGCGCTCAGGCTGTAACTGCAGGCATCCGTGGTGCCGTACCTGCAAGCATTGGCGGCTTCCGTGCCGATAGCTGGCTCCGAAGTGTAGGAAGCCAGGGCGGTGCAGTAGGCCATGTGGTTGGCTCCTGCGGCCACCGTCGCACTGGTGACAAGCGTGGGCGCACAGGGGGTGGTGGCTTCATTCGCGCAGGTACTACTGTTGGATGTCCCCGGCGATCCACTTAGATAGCCCAGTGTAATAGCCTGGGCGTCGGACATGGTGACGTTGGTAGGATCCGTTTTTCCAGTGCATGATGTCGACCCGCTATCGTATGGTGTGTTAATCAAGTGCTCGTCCAAGACCGTGAGGTACTGCCCGCCATGGTTCACATTGGAAACGTAGCAAGGTTGCGTAACGTCCACGAGCGTATTGTTAAACATGAACTGCCCGCCCGTGTTGGAGCATCCGTAGATCGGAGGCCCAGCGTAGTCCCAGTTGTTTCCTAGAGCCACGTCATACATGAGGTTATTGAACCAATATTCGGGAATACTTTCAGGACAGAACCAAAGGTGAACTTGGCCGGAGCCTACGTAACTCGCGTCATCATGGCGAACGATGTTGTTGTAGAAAACGTTTGGGGTATTCTGGGGTTCGTTGGGTGCATCGCCTGTGTTATCCGTATTGCATTCAAGGATGTTGCTGTGCGAGCCGGCTCCGGGATTGTGGTTGTACATGTGCTCGAAAATGTTGTCGTGTATGTCGTGGCACCACTGGCCGACTCCCTGTCCCGTATAGCGCACAATGCTGTCCCTCATGTGATAAAAGCTCGGGAACGTCGCCCAGGCAAAGGAACCGGGGTTCGAGTCAGAGCCGTCGATCACTATCCGGTCAAACGACTGAAGTCCATTGAACCCACCTCCGAGGACAGTGCCTGCCCAATTATTGCCAACCGTTCCCGCTGTGGCTGTGGCTGTCCAGCCATGGATGTAGAGGTTGCTCTCAATACCCATCCCGGTACCCGATGTGCCGCTGGTGAGATTTGCAACGTAGGTGTCGGTCGATCCGGATGTTGGACTGCCATTCTGCGAGCACAGCCCTGTGAGTTCAAAGCTGTCGAAGATTGTGTTGGGCGCCAGACTTACGAGCGTATTAGTTACATAGGCCCCGGTATTCGGGACCTGATGAGCGCAGCTACCCACGAGGGAAGTCGAAGCAGGGTTGTCCCCGGTCAAGACAGGCCGGGCCCAAGCGTTGCCAGAAAACCAATTCTGGTCCACACCGTAATAGATGCAACCTGAAGTTGGCAGCCCGAAGCCGATACAAGTGGCGCCGTTGCCCCAGGTGGAGCTATACATGTCCCAAGTGCCACCTGTGTAGGGACTAAGGGAACTATTGCCAAAGTGCCAGGTATCTCCCCCACGGAAGATGAAGCCCTCGCCAGCAGCCGGGGTGTGCGCCTTGCAATTAGCCGCACAATTGGGCATCCCGGGAGCGTGCTGCCAGGGACTTGATTCGCTGGTGCCTGAATTCGAGTCGGAGCCATTCGCGGCAATAAAATAGCAATGATTCCCCGTGACCGGGGCACTGGATGGACACCCGTTTGACGACGACGAGGAAGAACCCGACACCGAAAATGAAGTGAGCAGCGCCTGCCACGAATCACTTCCATGGGTATCTGTTGTGTTGTTGGCGACAGACCCCGACGGAGCACTCAGAATGTAGGCGGCCACATTTCGAGTGTTGTCGAATTGACAATCCTGGGTTTCGCCAGATCCACTGTAAACCGGGCAACTCCAAGGTGAACTGATGTCGTTGATGTGCTCGCTGCTCCAGGTAAAATTGAATAGCACGTCGCCCGCAGTAGCCGCTATCGAAGGCGCATTAATTACGCCCGAACTACCGGTGTCATTCGGATCTCCCGAGGACTGACCGAGTGGGGAGTCCGTGTCGTGAGAGAAAGTGCAGCCGGCCGTTGCCGTGAAGTCGATATAAGAAACCTGCGTCTGCGCAGCCCCACCGCTGGCGGTGAACGTAAGCGTCTGAGAACCGGACGCAGCCGCGGAAAGAATGTAGAAAATGAACCCCTGCCCCGTTCCGGGATTTCCTGGCCCGGGAGCGCCGGAGACGGTGGTCTGAACGGCAGTCTGGCTGCCCAACTTCACGCTTGTAGGGCTGCACGACGGATAGCACCAGGCGGTAATGGCCACCAGATCGCCTGCGGCATTAATCTTGGCGGTTAGACTGGAACTCGTCCCTGAACCGACAGCGCTGTAGTCCGCGTTTTTCTCGGAAGCCGTACAAGCCGCAAAAAGCGTACCCGCTGTCGTCAAGAAGACCGTAACTAGCGTGAAAAGATATTTGAGTTGGCGCTTCAACTCGGTGCGAGACAATCTTGTCATTATCGTGCCCTCAAGCGGTAATTCCCCACCGTTTGAGTTTCCCCGAGGGCGCCTCCCCAGACTACTGGCCGCGAGTACAGATTTAGTACAAGTGTAGCCTCCCTCGGGGGTTACGACCAACGACTCAACGGCAAACAGGGCGCAGCGGCCTAGAGTTCGCGGCGCCGCACCGTGGTAGCTGCGACCCCCTCAGCGGGGCGTTCTCCACTGGGCTGCTGGACCCGTTCCTTTTCCGCCCAGGAAACAAACGTACGGCCGGAAAAGTCGAGTGAGCTTACCCGACCCAGCAGGAGAAATGGTGTTTTTCGAAGAGAGGACAATTGCGCTTCATTCCATTCCGCAGCTTCGATAAAGGCTCTGCCCCCGGACTCCGCGGAGAGATTATGGAGTATATGGGTTACCAGCATGGGATTTAGCCCTTGCCCCCGGAATTGGGGAAAGACATGGAAGTCGAAAAGATGCACATCCTCCTTCCCGAGTGGAAAGAAATAGGGTTCGACGGTACGCCCTTGCAGGCTCCAGCCAAAACCGGCGAGTTGGCCCTCCGATTGGATCAGCCAGAGAGACGCCCCCAGCCCAAACCGTTCCTTCATGTTCTTCTGGGCCAGCTGGGGATTCCAAAAACCGGTCACGGCGTCAAAATCTTGTGGCCGGAACTCCGCCTGGCTCCTCAGACGAACGATCTTCAGGGAATCACGCAGGGCAACAGGAGGCGTTCGTTGATCGGCCAAGTCACAATAGAAGACGACCATGCGGCTTGCGAAAACCGAACGTTTCACAGCCTGCGCGAATCGCCCCACGGTTTTAACAAATCCGTGGCGGCGGTAATAGTCGGCAAACCGCGATATGGAGCTGGGAATTCCCATGCCGATTGGTAGTTAAGCGCACCAAAACCACTAGCTGGCGCTGCCGGAAAACAACTGCCTCAGGCAAGCGCCGCTGACCTGCTTTCGAACTTCGCC
>DATKMG010000651.1:0-3464 GCA_035541995.1 Terriglobia bacterium | reverse complement strand
AGGAGACTCTCGCCATCTTCCAGCAATCCGCGCAGAGACTCTTGGAATAATGCTGCCCGAGGCCAAACCCAAATGAATGAACCACGGAGACACAGAGAAAACCCCTGGCTGTAGGGCATCCAACTTACGCATAAGCATCACTCCTTCGAAGCGGGCTAGGCGGTTGAAGACCTCACGCCCATCCTCCGAGCCGGTGCACAATGGCCATGCTAAGTTAGGCATGGCTCCTTGTTTTCACTCTCTCCATGGATTTCTGTCGTGTGTGAGAGCCTGGACATCGACGGTTTGGCCGGCAGACTTGTCGGCGGGGTTTCTTGCCAGAATCTCCTGGGCGCGAGCATCCATGGCTGAAGCCTCGGATTTGCGATTGGTTTTACGCAACAGCAAGGAGTAATTTCTCAATAGGTCGGCCAGATCAGGGTGATTAGGCCCGAGGCTCTCGTCCTGGATCGCCATGGCTCGGCGGAAAAGCGGCTCTGCCTCGGCATAGCGATGCTGTTTGAAGTACAATGTAGCTAGGTTGTTAAGGGTGGTGGCGACATGGGTATTCATTGGACCCAAGACCTTCTCGAATATGTCTAAGCAGCGCCGGTAGCAGATTTCCGCCTGGTCGTATTTCTTTTGATCTGCATAGATAGCCGCCAGGTTGCCGACAGTTAGGGCAGTTGAAGTATGGTTCTCTCCCAAGGTCTTTTCCTCAATGCCCAAAGCCCGCCGATAAAGAAGTTCGGCCTGAGAGTAATGGTGTTGGTCGCGATACACGGAGGCCAGATTCTTCAGAGCCATGGCAAGGTCAGGATGCTCCGGCCCCAGGGTCTTTTCCAAAATAGCTGTCACCTGCCGGTATAAGGTTTGGGCTTCGGAGAGCTGACCAGATCGGTGGTAGATATCCGCCAGATTGTTCATGACGACGGCGACCTCAGGGTGCTCCGGCCCCAAGGCCTTCTTTCTGATGGAAAGTGCCCGCCGAAAGAGGGATTCCGCTTCGGTGTAATGCCCCTGAGCTCTACGGAGCATTCCCAGGTTATTGAGAGTCACAGCCACATCAGGATGATCGCCTGCTCCTTTCTCCTCCTGAATCCTTAGCGCCCGTTGGAGCAATGGTTCAACCTCGGGATATCGCCCCTGAGCCAGGTAGAGCATTCCCAATTCGTCCAGGCAGGCTGCCACATTTCGATGCTCACTCCCTTGCGCCTTTTCAAGGATTGCAAGTGCCTGCCGATACAACAACTCACCTTCAACAAATCGACCCTGATGACGGTAGAGCCGAGCCCGGTTGGTCAGGCTCACTGCGACAGTGGGATGCTCAGGTCCCATCGCTTTTTCCAATATCGTTTGCGCCCGTTGGTAGAGCCGGTCAGCTTCCGCGTATCGGCCGCTGGCGTCGTAGAGAACGGCAAGAGCATTCAGGCTTTCGGCCAGGCGGGGATCTTCAGGTCCAAACTTCTCTGCCTCCGCCAGGGCCAAGCGATGGGCCTTCTCGGCTTCGGCGAAGCGTCCCTGTGCGCGATGCCGATTTCCCTCCTCAACGGCCTTTTGCCAAGTGTTAACTTGAGGGAAGCTGATCTTAGTCTGCCATGCCGACCAACAGAATGCCGCCCAAAACACTAATAGAAGACGCTGTTGTTTTTTGAGAGACCTGTTCATGGCGTTCACCTCTATAGGAATCTCGAGACGACGCCAGTCTCGGCCGGACGATCGTTTACTTCAATGCATTGAGAGTCAGTTGATGGTCAGGAAAGAATCAGTTGATAGTCAGCAGTTAATTTGTTGATCTAATGTACTTTATTGACGCAGATCAGCAGATTTTCGTTCAAGCTTAAAGACTTTTGGTCGGGGTCTCCTCCGACACCAGTCAGCATGCAATTGACCGTACGACAAGTTCGACAGTGTCTCGAAGAGCGGTCGATGAAGGTATGCATTACCAGAAGAGAATTTGGAGGCGGGATGCCCTCATCCCGCAGATCTAACCGTCCTTTGTCGCCGTGGGGGCACGGCGCCTCCATTCGGACTTTGAGTAACATCTTCCGGCGATCATGTCTGCCACTTTGAATGGCATTTTCCAGCTAGCGGACTTATTGCACCCAATCTTCGATGAGAGTAGACTAAGTTCTATTCGGGGCCTCCTTGCTCCCCCTGCCCCGAGGTTCCCCTTTTCTCATCCATCAAAAAAGAGGGCGTTCATGGAGTCAGCTGATCGTCCCAGGATCGTTCGCTTCGGCGTCTTTGAGGTCGACCTGCGCTCCAATGAGCTTTTCAAAGACGGCCATAAAATCAAGATCCAGGAACTGCCCTTTCAAATTCTGGTCGCACTGCTGGAGCAACCTGGCGAGGTAGTTACTCGCGAAGAACTCCAACACAGGCTCTGGCCCCAGGACACATTCGTCGATTTCGACCACAGCTTGAATACGGCCGTCAGGTTGCTTCGTTTGGCTTTGGGGGACGCGGCCGAGAATCCAAAATTTGTCGAGACGCTGCCGCGGAAAGGGTATCGGTTCATTTACCCGGTGGAGAGCCTCAAAAGAATAATCACCGAGGGAGAGGTAGCGCAGACCCGCCATCCGGAGGGTTTGCGGTCTTTTGAGACAAGTGGTCATCCGATCAGTTTAGAAGCCCCAGAGCCATCACATGCCCTGCCACTTTTGCAGCTTCCTCATGAAAGGGAGACCGTTCAAGAGCAGCCCGCGTATCATTCGGCACCGGAGCCAGAAGTCGAGCTCCAAGACTTTGTACTCGGCACCAAACAAAGCCAAGCAACAGTACAGAAGAAGAAACACCAGCATGTTTGGGCAGTCGCTGCTATTGCCGTAGTCCTTGTTGTTGCGGGATCTATGTATTGGATGAGGTGGCGCGGAACACGGGAGCTTGAGCCAGCGCTGGTTCCCGTCCCATTCACAGCTTATCCGAACGTTGAATGGGAACCAAGTTTCTCCCCAGATGGCAAGCAGGTGGCCTTTGCCTGGAATGGCGAGAAGGGTGACAATTTTGATATCTACATCAAGCAGATTGGAAGCGAATCTCGTCGCCGTCTAACCGCTGACCCGCGTATCGACGGCCATTGTGCCTGGTCGCCGGACGGCCAAACCATTGCCTTCCTGCGTTATTTGGGTCACGACCATAGGGCGGTTGTGATGATGATCCCCGCCAATGGCGGGAGAGAGCGCCAGGTGATGGAGCTTGGAGTGGCGAACACAGAAGGTACCACCAGGTTGCTGTGCTGGCATCCCGGCGGCAAGTGGCTTGCAGTTTCCTGTGATCAGGAATCTACACAGGAGCCTGCAGCCATCTACCTGCTTTCCCCGGAGACTCGAGAGAAACGAAAATTGACTTTCCCACCCAAGGGAGTCAGGCAGGACACCAGTCCGGCCTTCTCCCCTGATGGACGAAGCTTGGTTTTCCTCCGATATTTCCGTGGCCTAACCTCGGAAATCTATCTGCTGCGAGTTTCTGAAGAGCTTGTGCCG
>DATKMG010000650.1:0-3539 GCA_035541995.1 Terriglobia bacterium | reverse complement strand
GGCCCCGCGCCGTCGGGGCCGCGGTTGCGGCGGGTGACGGCGGTCACTCGCGCGCCTCCCACATTAGAAACGGCATTTTAAAGAAAGATTAATTGAAATTTCGACAGCGAGTCAGGGGTCTCTTTGTCGTCCAATGACCTTTGGCCTACTTAGGATGGGAGGTCTCATGAATCGGATTTTTGTCATACTAACTGGCATTCCTGGAAGGATGGCTCCCATGGTTCGTACATTTTCGACGCTTCTGGAGATGATGACATTGGTCTCACTAATCATGTCTTGTGCCCTCGCCCAGGGCTCGGATGAAATTCCCTTTCGCAAACAGACAATTGATCTGAGTCCCAGCGAGACGGTGACCATCGTAGACATGAACCGGGACGGGAAGTTAGACATCGTATCTGGCGAGAACTGGTACGAGCAGGCGCCAGGCTCCGGCCCGGATCAAAGACCTCGCTGGATTAAGCACAAGTTCCGCAGTCTGTCTTACAGGGACTTTTATGTTGAGGACCTGAGCGATCTGGCCGTTGATGTGAACGGCGATGGCAATCCCGACATTGTGAGCTGTTCTTACTGGTCCAAGCCTCTCACCTGGTGGGAGAATCCAGGGGCGCAGGACAAGCCCTGGAAGGAGCGCGTGATCGAGTCTCGCTCACCGGTGGAGTTCGTCTTCCTGGTGGATCTTCTCAACACCGGCAAACCGCAACAACTCTTGCCTCAGTTTGGCGATGAGAAGTTTCCCTTGACCTGGTACGAGTTGTCGGGCAAGGGCGGCGACTCTGCCTGGATACCTCACGCGATCAGCCCGAAGAGCTACGGCCACGGTATCGGCGCGGGAGATGTGAACGGCGACGGTCGAACTGATATCATCACCCCTACGGGATGGTTTGAAGCACCTCCTGATCCTCGGAACGGTCAATGGGTCTTTCATGCTGAATTCGATTTGGGAGGAACTGGATTCATCTACGCGCTGGATGTGAACGGTGACGGACTGCCGGACATTGTCACTTCTTTGGGCCATGATTATGGAATATTCTGGTACCAGCAAAAGAGGGATGCGGGAGGCAATCGGACCTGGATCAAGCATCTGATTGACAATAGCTGGTCGCAGGCCCACGCAGTGACTCTAGTGGACCTGAACGGCATGGGACACATGGACCTTGTAACAGGCAAACGCTACATGGCACACAATGGTCACGACCCGGGCGAACGTGAACCCTTGGGAATCTATTGGTACGAACCGATCACCGTGGAAAATGAACTTCAATGGAGGCGACACGTCATTGACTACAGCACCCGAACGGGCGGTGGAATGCAGATTCCCGTGGTGGATATCGACGGCGACGGGGACTTGGACATAGTGGTGGCCGGGAAATCCGGACTCTTCTTCTTTGAGAATATGACGGTTTCGCATTGATGCGGCCGTTAAGGAGCCTGCATCAGGTGGAAATCATGGCTATGACTTCTCGCGAACGTGTTTTGACCGCTCTCAACGGCAAGGAGCCGGACCGTGTCCCCTACTGCGAATTGTCTGTCGACCGGGCTTTGGCTGACAAGCTGATGGGTTGGGGATCTGGGGAGAGCCAGGCTGCAAATCTTGAATCCAATCCGTACACTATCGAAGAGACCAGGACGATTGCCGCACATTTGAAACTGGACAACCTCTGTTATGTTATGCGTCCGCCGGTGTATGCGCACAAAGTTCCGGGAGAAAGCGGACGCCTTTTCTATGGCGAGGGGATGATCAATAGCCAGGCTGATCTTTCTTTGCTCAGGCTCCCTGACCCCATGGATGAAGCGCTTTACACCGATGCCAGGAAGTTTGTCAGCCAAAAAGGAGAATATGCCGCTTGCCTCGTTACGCGCATCGGTATCTTCTCTACGATCCTAAGCATGGGAATGGAAAACTTCTGTGTGGCATTGGTCGAGAATCGCCAATTAGTGGAAGACATCCTCGACTGCTATTGCGATTGGACTGCCGCCGTAGCCGAACATGTTTGTCGTCTTGGTTTTGATGTTTTTGTTTCCACCGACGATATGGCCTTCAAGACCTCGACTCTTTTTTCCCCTTCGGTCTTTCGTGATTTAATTATGCCCCGTTACCGGCGAGTACGGGAGAAGATCTCTATCCCCTGGATCATCCATAGCGATGGTAATATCCTGCCCTTCCTGGACGATTTGTTGACTTTGGGCATTGCCGGCTTGCACCCGAATGAGAAGGGAGCCACGGATATTCGGCTAACCAAGGCACGCTATGGGAAACAGGTTTGCTTGCTGGGCAACGTGGACCTGAATATCCTGGGTTTGGGAACACCGGAGGATGTGGAACGGGAGGTTCGCGAACTCATTCGGGATATCGCGCCTGGCGGGGGCTACATTGTGACGAGCGGTAATAGCCTGGCCGGCTATCTGCGGCCGCAAAACGTCAGGGCTCTTTCAGAATCCGTTCGAAAGTATGGAAAGTATCCGTTGGACATGGACCTGCTATCCTGAACCTGTCACATAGATTTGAGGGGGGAGTCGTATAAGATCGTGGAAGCCATTACTCAAGGTCCTAAGGAGGGAACACTCGGCTGTCTGATCCGTGGAGTTAGTCTGCAATTCTCACCACACCACATGGACCCGCAATGGTGAAACAATGAAACTAGCCATATCAGGCAAAGGGGGAGTTGGCAAATCGACCCTGGCCGCCACTCTTGCCCTGCTGCTTGTCCAGAGGGGTCGTAAGGTCCTGGCCGTTGACGCCGATCCGGATGGCAATCTCGCAGCCGCCCTCGGTATTCCTCCTGAAGTTCAGGCTTCGATTATCCCCATTTCTGAGCAGCGAGCACTTATTGAAGAGAGGACGGGGGCCAAGGTCAAGCAGTATGGCCAAATGTTCAAGCTGAACCCGATGGTTTCTGATATTGCCGGTACCTACGCTTACAATCACCAGGGAGTATCGCTGTTGGTGCTTGGCGCCATCGAGGCCGGAGGATCCGGCTGCGCCTGTCCGGAGAGTGTTCTCCTGAGGGCTCTTGTCCAGGATCTGGTGCTCCACAAGAATGAGGCGCTCATCCTGGATATGGAAGCAGGAGTGGAGCACCTCGGGCGGGCCACAGCTCGGGGAGTCGACCGATTCCTCATCGTGGTTGAGCCGGGTCAGCGCGCTGTGGACTCTGCCCATCGAATTGCCCAAATGGCCGGAGAAATTGGATTGAGCAACATTGCGGTGGTGGGGAACAAGGTGGACTCCCCTTCCGACGAGGCCTTTATTCGCTCTGCCCTTCCGGAATTTGAGATTCTCGGAATGATTCCCTACGTTGACAAACTCCGAATTGCGGATCGGGAGGGAACTTCCGTCTTGGACGCATTGGATGACCCGCTCAGGCAGCGGTTCCAGGCTATTCTGGAAAAACTGGGTATTAATTGAGGCGCGCTGCAAATGTACAGCTTTGTCACAGCAGCGGAGCCGCAATTTCCAGGCGCCTCGTTCAGGCCTCATGGCTTCCAGGGAACGAAGCGTATTCCCGGGTCAGAATTATGTCTTGGACTGCGGTGGCAAG
>DATKMG010000649.1:0-12709 GCA_035541995.1 Terriglobia bacterium | reverse complement strand
CACGGGAAGATAAGCAAAAAGAAATCTCAACCCTGAAAGGGTTGAACAGGGGATCTTCTGAAATTCAACCCCCTCAGGGTTGATCACCTCATTGGCATCCAAGCCACTTTCCGGTCCGGGGCATTAAGTGTTGTTATTCTGTCCCTGCAGAGGAGACGCCGCATTCTCTGGTTTAAATTGGATATTTAGAACCCAAATCCCGTACATTCCGAAAACCTTCCTGAACGATTCAATCGATTTTCTTTGCTCCGTCAGTTCGTTCCCGCAAACTTCAGATGAGCCAGGCACGGTCAATTGTGGGAAACTGGATTGACGTCGCTTTTGGCGGAGCTTAATCACCATCGAGAATTTGACCAATTGCTCCACCTAGATTGTCGCAGCACGAACTATCCAGGGTCTGCTCTCAATTCGTGGCCGAAGATTCAAGAGTGGGTTCAGGATGAGATCCAAGCAGGATCACACTGGCCTTGCCATGCCGCGGTAGCGTGATTCTGAATGTGTCCCCATCTAGTTGCGGCTTGAGTCTCTGTGTCGCGCCGAGGTCTATAGAGCAAACATAATCATGTTGCAGGTTGCCCGCATCGGGGAGGCGACAAACGACCGGCAGGTTTGTGTCAAACCCTGCCGCGTGTCGTGCGCCGCGCCAATACGACACGACGGTGATCATGACACTACCGTCTTTCAACCTGAAGATGTTCCCATCCGTGTTTTTGGGTAACTCCAGTGCCCGCGGATAGAAAATCCATTGCTTGCCGCGAAATCGCTCAATAAAGGGCCGATACATTTTGACCAGCTTTTCATTGCTGGCGATCTGCTCAGGGCTTAGGGGCTTCCCCTTCGTATCCTCCGTCCCAATGTCAGAATAGAACATCCCATATCGCAAGCAATTGAGGAGGAGGAGTTCGGCATGAGTACCCGATTGGCCATCGTAGATCATCACCTGGCGGTTCAGGCCGAGATAGCTTTGGGCCACGACCCAGGGAGGAGTCTCCTCCTCAGGGGTGTCTTCCTTGGACATGATAGCGTCCAGACCTTTGCAGTTCCTGATCGTCACGGGTTTGTTGGCTGTCACGCACATCCCTCGACTGGCAAGCAAGGGACGGATATGCTCCTGCATCAGGCGCTGGTACATGAATTCCGGGTAGTAGGCTGGCTTGCTGTTGACCATGGTGATTCCGTCATCATGGGCGAAATCGAACATGTAACTGCGTCCATAAACATCCCAGAAGAAGCCGGCCAGCGCCGGATACGCATCGACTAGGTCCCGGGCTTGCTGGATCATGTGCTGGCCGAAGGTTGATGCGGGATCGGCGTTCATCAACCAGCAGGCTCGCTTGCCGGGGTATTGATCCGCCCTGTAGGCTCCGATCGGCTGGCCTTCTTCGTCTCGGGCAATACTATCGGGAAACTCCTTTTGGGCATACCCGTGTTCCGCTTCAGTGACGTTGTAATAGAGGAACGTGCCTATTCCAAACTCTTTGTTCCGGCTGGCATGGTCAGCAATTTTCTGGCGTGTCAGAGTCGCTCCAGGAAGCGGGTGAGACTCACAGATCCAGCTCTTGACATCCGGTCCCGGAATCATCAGTCCGTACCAGGGAAAATGTCCGTGAAATTCCTCCCATCTGGCCCCTCGATCACGCCGGCTTCGCAGAACCTCACGAAGGGCTTCTTCCGTGTAAGTGTCCTTAGTTAATTCGTAACCGGTGACGTAGACTCCATCCCAGGGCTCAAATCGGGGATCCGGGTCGAAATATTCGCGGTATTTGGAGTAGACCCATCCCAGTGCGGACCGCCAGTCGGCAGGGTGAGTCGCAATCAACAGCCCTGTCTCAATATCCTTCTTGTCCCGAATACCCAGGTACTCCTGGCTGACCTGGAGGTAGGGGCGCTCCCGCGAGGGGTAATGGCGCGAGTTCCAGTGGAAATCGACCGTGGCCCCTGTATTGTTCAGAAAGCGGGTCCGGACCGTCGGAACCTCGAACGGAGAAGTGAGGGACAGGGCTCTCCCTTTCTCGAGAGAGTAGAAGACGATCATAGGAATGTTTGTGCGCCATCTCCCCTCGCCTACTGGACCAGACACCGATTGCCCGTACTCGATGGCAAACGGGACGTAGGGCTTTACCTCAAAAGGGGCGTCTGAAATGGGGGCCCAGCCCGTGTAATTACCCAGGGGAAGCGGGACAAACTGAATAACACGGACGGTTCGATCCCGTCCTCCAGTCTTTTTGATATTCACATCCCAGCGAATGTGGTCAGCTGAGACGCGAAACGACTCCGTCACTACAAATTCCGCTCCCGGGAATCGCTTTTGAAAAGTAAGAGACTCCGCTTCTCCAGACGACTCGACGTGAAGATTCTGTACGGAGGCGTCTCCCGATAAATCTGAGTACTCCTTTCCCTTTAGCTCATCATAAAGAGTGAGGCCTGCAATTTGGTGGCCCACCTTAAAGGGGGTGGCTAAAGTGGCGTCGTCTCTTGTTCCTGGGCCGATCAGCTGGTCGCAGAAATTCTCCCTGCTGAGCCTATCCGTCAGCCTCTCAACAGTCCCTTTAGACTTGTCGACGCCGATTTCCATCGACGCATTTCCTCCAATCCACAGGTTCCCTTCAAGCTTGCTATAAAAGGAATTCCCAGTCTCTGCAGCATGAATTGGCAGCAGGAAGGAACCCAATATGAAACCCGCCTGTGCCAAAAAGTCCAAACAGTTGTGTCTACCTCTTATGAGAATGCGGCCTTTGGTAGCCACGCTGACCGCGATGTGTGCGGGAAGCGCGGGCTTCTTGGATCCACGAAAAACCCACGGCTCACATGAAGCGCTCGCCGTGGCTACCACTGCCATTTTCATACGTCGTGTTGACCTGAATTGACTAATGGGGGCACTTCGATGCATTGTTCCCCCCTTCCACAATTAATCCCGAAGTATGGTCGGGAACGCGGTGGGGCGCAAGACTAAAAGAAATCATTTGCAAAGGCGTCCGTACGGGCTACAATCCGCAGAATACGACCTAAGTTGAAGGTCGCTTATTTCACTTGATCAAAGGAGAGGTCATGAACAAGGCGGATCTGATCGAGAAGGTGGCAAAGGAGGCGGGGGTCAGCAAAGCTCAAGCCGACGCAGTAATCAACAGCCTCCTGGACGGGGTGACTTCCACCCTGAAGAAGGGGGGGAGCGTTACCCTGGTTGGATTTGGATCGTTCTCAGTGGGCAGTCGAAAGGCCCGGACCGGACGAAATCCTCAAACCGGCGCGGCAATTAAGATTCCTGCCAAGAAGGTCCCGAAGTTCTCTGCGGGAGCCGATCTGAAAAAAGCAGTGAACAAGAAGTAGATTCGATCGTTCGTGGTGCCAACCCCGGACCCTTCGCGATAATCGTGGAGGCAAAATGACGTCCTCTTAACGTTCTCTTTGAGGGAACATTTTCCGGAGTGGGTCACGGGGTTGGTCCACAAGAGAAACGTGCCCGGATTAGGGAGATATTCGACCTGTAACGGTTTTGACCCCGGCTAGGGTCTGAACAAGATAGAGTACGGCATCCCCGCTGAATGGGGCCGTTAGCGTGGCCTTTTTCCCGCCGGCAATGGGTTCCCCCACGGTGTCCACACCCGTGGATGGATTGAACCACTCCACGGCTAGCATTCCAGAAACATTCGACAAATCGACAGTCAGCCAGGGTCCCTGGGGGAGAAAAACGAGGAACTCTGCTCCTCGGGGGGAGGTGCCGGCCAAGCAGTAGCCTGTCGAGGATAGAGCGCACTGGGGGATCATTGAGGCCAGATTGTCAGCCTACATGCGAGTGTAACCCATGTTGATCCGGAGCGTCTCCCAATACGGATCGGGCTTCCCTGCTTGAGGCCCGTTTCGAGTAGTGCTACAAGAAGCAAAGTGAGTGCGCATATGGCATATGGATGTGACGAATGGGTGGAGTCTCATGGTATCCTCACGGTACAAGAGATGTGAAAAGGACCAATTCAAATTGTGATTTAAATTGCATCTGGTCTGACGATTCGACATGCTTACTTTAAATTGTCGAAGTATACTTGCCGCATTCAAAATCTGGTAGCGCGAAGGAGAGAGGCCCATCATGCAAAAAGAGACGCGCAGATCTTTCTTGAAGAAGGCCGGCATCACCTCGGCCGTTGCGGGCGGCTTTGTGAACTTGAACCCGCGCGCAATGGGAGCGAATGAGAAGGTTCAATTGGCCCTCATTGGCGCTCGCCACCAAGGGAATTATGTTGCCACGAATGCGATCAAGGATGGAGCTGAGATCAAAACCATCTGCGACATCGACGGCGATGTCCTCGAAAAGGTGGGCGCCAAAATCAAGGAGGCTCAAAACCGGGAGCCCGGCACAGCCAGGGATTTTCGCCGAGTACTGGACGACAAAGAGATTGACGGGGTCATCATTGCCACACCTGACCACTGGCACGTCCTCATCATGATTCCTGCCTGCCAGGCCGGCAAAGACATCTATGTCGAAAAACCACTGTCTCAGACCATCCGGGAGGGCCAGATGATGCGCGACGCTGCGAGAAAGTATAAGCGCGTCGTGCAGGTGGGTACGCATCGTCGAAGTGTCGAACATTTCAAGACCGCTGCCGAGTATGTGGCTTCCGGAAAGCTGGGAAAGCTCTGTTCCATCAAAGCCTGGATGTGTCAGGTCCGCGAAAGCATCGGGACTCCTCCTGATGGTCCGGCTCCGGCACAGGTGGATTATGATATGTGGCTCGGGCCCGCCCCGAAAAGGGCCTTTAACCCTAACCGGTTCCATTACAATTGGCGTTTTTTCTGGGATTATGGAAACAGTGAACTCGGCAACCAGGGAGTCCACATGTTGGACGTAGCCATGTGGGCGATCGAGTCCATGAGGGGATTCGAGAATTGCCTGCCCAAACGAATCTCCAACACGTCCGGCATCTACTGGCTCAACGATGCCAAGGAAGTGCCTGATACACAAGTCGTGACCTACGATTTTGGCGAGTTCATGTTGGTTTGGGAACTACAAAGTTTTCAAAACAATCGTCCCTTTGAAGGGATGGATGGTGGCACAGGGTTCTACGGGACGGAAGGAACCTTGATTGTGGATGATGAAGGATGGCGCGTTCATCGCAAAGGAGGTGTGGTAGACCCTGTCGTCAAATCCACAGGTGGGTCTCATACCAAGAACTTCCTGGACTGCGTCAAGAGTCGTAAGGAACCCAACTCCGACGTGGAGATCGGCAGGCTAAGTACAATGATTTGCCACCTGGGCAATATCTCGTATCATCTCCAGCGAGACATTCACTTTGATCCGAAGACCGAGACGTTTGGTGACGACAAAGAAGCCAACGCAAAGCTGGCGAAGGATTATCGTGAGCCCTATACCCTGCCGAAGGTCTAATGAGCAAAGGCGAAGATGTCGAAACACATTGGAATCGTTGCGTGCAGTGCGGAAGGGGCAGCCTTGTGCTACAGAACCATATGCCTGGAAGCGTCTGTTCGAATGGGTGAGCACATGCACCCAGAGATCTCGATGCACACTCACCCGCTTGCCAGCTACATGATTTCAATTCGTGACGGAGATTGGGCGGGAGTCGCCAGGATGATGTTGTCTTCCGTGCGCAAACTGGCTGCTGGCGGGGCTGATTTCGTCGTTTGTCCAGACAACACTATTCATCAGGCGTTTGATCTGGTCACGGCGGAGTCCCCTGTCCCGTGGCTCCACATTGCGGAAGTGGTTGCGGCTGACGCCAAATCTCGAGGCTATTCCCGCCTGGCAATCACTGGAACCAAATACTTGATGGCGGGCCCTGTCTACCCTCAGATCCTGACAAGACTCGGACTCTCTTATGAAATCCCGGAGGAACGGGACCGAGAAAAGATCAACGAAATCATCCTCAAGGAATTAGTCAATGGAGTGGTCTCAAGGGATTCACAACGATGCTTCAATGGTGTCGTTCAGAAACTCAAGAACCAGGGCTGCGATGCAGTAGTTCTGGGATGCACGGAGCTTCCTCTCTTGGTCGACCCGCGGGATTGTCCGCTGCCCACGCTCGATTCCACCCGACTGCTGGCCCGGGCTGCATTGACTGAGGCATTGCGGGAGAGATGAGGCGTGCGAGCCTGAAGCAACCCGACCTCCTCCATCCCCGGTCAGAACTCCGGCTGCCTTTTTTTGCCGCGAAAGCTGTCCAGCGCTGCCTGCGCCGTTGCTGGATAGATGGCATGCGAGTCCGGGTTCTCCCTTAGAAGCAAATCCTACAAACAGCAACTGGAATTAAGGTGTCTCTTCATGCACCGACCCCTTCCTCTTGGGTTGCTATCCATTGACACTTCTCGGTACCTCGTTCCTCGACGCGATAAGTGGTCATATCGCCCTTCAGCACAATCGATAGTGGATCGGCCTCTGAGAGGGCCATCAAATAATTGTGGCAAAAAGTGATCTTCTCCTGGATCTTGCGGAGTGCTGACTCCGGGGTGTCTGCTTCAATTCCGTGAAATTCCAATCCGAAAAGCGGAAACAGCTTAATGTCATATGTCGGCATAACAGGCTCCCTCACAGAGTTCATTCCCGTGTGTTGTCCTCTTCGTTCACATCTGAAAAGGAATTCTAAACGGTTTCTCCCCTTCCCGTCCACCAGACAAGCTTAGCCCGGGTTGCGCTAAAGATTTAAGCACGGCGATAGGTCTGTCCGTATATACTTATGGCGCAGGACGATCATTCGACCCAGCAGTCTGGTGGGGAAAGGTGGAATCATGAACGATATCTTATCTCGTCGGAAATTTCTTGCAGCCGGGATGGTAGTGCCGGCCTCGGCATTTGCAGAGTATGCCTCCCTCAACGTCCTTACCGCGAAAGAGGGAAACACCGTTGCCGGTGTGAATGCTCAAGGTGGCCTGCAATACCGGATTCTGGGAAAAACCGGGTTGAAACTTTCGACCGTGGGATTTGGATGCATGATTACCTCCGATCCCAGCGTCATTGAAAAGGCGGTCGACCTTGGCATTAATTACTTCGATACGGCACGCAGCTACCAGCACGGCAACAACGAGCGCATGGTTGGAGCCGCTCTGGGCAATAAGCGCAAGTACGTCATGCTTTCCAGCAAGAGCGAGGCCGAGGACCAGAATTCTGCCTTGGGACACCTCGAAACCAGCTTGCACGAACTCCGTACCGACTATCTTGATATCTGGTTTTTGCACAGCAAGGATGAGCCCGCTTCGCTTAACCACGGGCTTCTGGAAGCGGTGCAGGTCGCCAAGAAGCAGGGGAAGGCCCGATTCGTCGGGATCAGTACTCACAGTGCGGAAACCATGGTTCCTGCTGCTCTCAAGGCTGGTGTTTTCGACGTCGTGCTGATCACCTACAATTACACCATGGGTTCCCGCCTCGACGCAGTTATCGATGCTGCCAACCAGGCGAATGTCGGAGTTGTAGCTATGAAGGTAATGGCGCACGGGAAGAAGGATTTAAAGCCCAGAGTCGCTCCGGCCGCACTAAAGTGGGTCCTCAAGAATCCCAAGGTGCACACGACAATTCCCAGCATGGTTGACACGGATCAATTGGAACAGAACTTTAGTGTGATGGCCTCTTCCTTTACAGAGGCCGACCAGAGCCTGCTAGATACTTTCCTGAGGGAACTGGCCCCGGTCTATTGCCGAATGTGCGGCAGTTGCCGCGGCCTGTGTCCGCGGGGCCTTCCCGTAGCCAACCTGTTGCGTTACCTCACTTATGCCGAAGGCTATGGTCAATTTGATCTGGGGCGGGAGAAATTTCTGGCTCTTCCCAAGCAATTGCGAAACGTCCGGTGTGGCGACTGTCTCAACTGCACGATCCAGTGCCCCAACGGAGTCCAGATTTCCCGTCGCCTTAGCCACGCCCAGCATGTTTTTGCATGAAAGTGCCCCATGACCTATCTCAGGTCACCACGGGGGATGAAAATGGATAGGGCGCGGTGGCCCCACGGCGCCGCTTTTCAGAAGTGAGGACGGCTGGAGCCAGCCGTCCCTACCAAAACTCGATTTTCATAGAAATATCCACAGCTGAATCCAATAACTCTCCCGGAGGATTTTCATGACCAGCAATACTGTGGGCCGTTTTCTCCGCTTTGTCCTTGTCGCTCTCTTCCTGTCAGTACTACTGGCGACCGCGCAGCAGCAGACAGGCCAGGTTCGAGTGCTGGTGGTGCCAGACCATCCCGATTGGACATACTCGCCAGGACAGCAAGCCAAATTCCGAATCGGCACCTTACGTGACGGTCATCCCCTGAGTAATGTGAAGGTGACTTACCACATCGGGCCGGAAATGATGGAGCCTTCTGTCTCAGAAACAGTTGCCCTGCCTTCTGAGGGCCTGACGGTGACGGGAACCATGAACGAGCCCGGGTTCCTGAGGTGTATTGCCACTCTCGAAGTGGACGGAAAAACATACAGAGGATTAGGTACGGCTGGGTTCAATCCCAATGCCATTCAACCCACCACTGAAGATCCAGCGGATTTTGATGCGTTCTGGAAAGCGGGTAAGGAGATGTTGGCCAAACTACCTCTGGAAGCCCAACAAACCTTGCTACCAGAATATTGTACCCCCAGTGTCGACGTCTATCACGTCAGCTTGCAGAATGTCTCCATCGATGAAGACTCCCCCAGCCGAATCTACGGAATCCTTTGCGAACCAAGAGCAGAAGGCAAGTATCCGGCTTTGCTGGCGGTGCCGGGTGCAGGTGTCAGGGCTTATCGTGGATTGGTCGAAATGGCTGAGAAGGGTGTAATCACATTTCAAATCGGTATTCACGGCCTTCCTGTCAACCTCGACTCTAAGGTGTACGACGCCCTTGCACACGGGGCCCTCAATGGATATCCCACCTACAATCTGGATTCCCGCGATCGGTATTACTATCGTCGTGTCTATCTGGGTTGCGTTCGGGCTAACGATTACCTGGTGACTCATCCTCGCTGGAACGGAAAAGTCTTGGGCGTTACTGGCGGCAGCCAGGGTGGAGCGTTGTCGATTGTGACTGCGGCATTGGACCCACGGGTCAATGCGCTGGCCGCATATTATCCGGCACTGTGCGACCTGACCGGTTATTTGCACGGGCGGGCAGGAGGCTGGCCTCACATGTTTCGTGCTAAAGACACCGGCTCCAATCGGACCCAGGAGAAAATAGAAACCTCAAAATACTACGATGTAGTCAATTTTGCGCGCCGCGTCAAGGTTCCCGGCATTTACTCCTGGGGCTATAACGATGAAACCTGCCCACCGACTTCAATGTACTCGGCCTACAATGTGATTTCAGCCACCAAGAAACTTGTGCTCGCGCTTGAAACCGGACATGGACAGGTCAAGGAACAGGTCGACATTCTCAATGCCTGGATGGAAAGGTTTCTAAAAACAGGCCGCCCCTCTGACGGGCAATAAGAAGAAGTCTGCGTCTAATACCGATACTTGCAGAATATAGTGGCATACCTCACCTCCTGATCTCATGAGGAGAGCTTGAAAAAGGTCCGAGCTCTATGATACTCATCAATTAGGGGGGAAACCACGATGCAATTCAAACGACTCCTGCTTCTGCTTGCCTTCGCTTTCTTGTCTGCGGGGCTGAATGACTCGCTGGCGCAACAACGATATGAACGGGTGATTGTCGACTCGGTTGATTCCCGGCAAACGATGCATCCGGTCATACGTGGTGCGCAGTATGCCGTGGCATCCATGGCCTCCCAGGCCAGTATGGCTGCAGAACGAATCCTGCGCAATGGAGGTAACGCATTTGATGCCATCGTGGCAGGCCAGGCTGTCCTCGGTCTGGTGGACGGAGCGAACAACAGCATCGGAAGCGACGCGGTTTTGCTGATCTATGATGCTCGTGCGAAAAAAGTCTGGTCGTTGAATGCTGAAGGTACAGCCCCAAAGCTGGCGACCATCGATTGGTACAAGAAGAACCAGGACGGAAAAATCCCCGTCGACGACACTCTTCTTTCGGCGACCGTCCCGGGTGTAATCGATGCCTGGACCATTATGCTCTCGCGTTGGGGAACCAAAACATTTGCTGAGGTCTTGGCGCCTGCCATCGACCTGGCCGAGCGGGGATACCCACTCTCCGAGAACTACGCCCGACTCATGGGAAGCGAACGGTTGCTCAAGTACCCGTCGAGTGCTCGAGTATATGCACCCGGCGGGAAAAAATGGAAGGCCGGTGATATCTTCGCAAATCCTGATCTTGCCCGCACACTGCGCCGGCTCGTGGAAGCAGAGAAGAAGGAGGCTGTCAACGGGCGCGAAGCTGGATTGCGAGCGGCACGCGATCGGTTCTACAAGGGAGATATTGCTCGCGAGATGGCGGAATTCTCCGAACGGAATGGAGGACTCTTCCGGTACGAGGATTTTGCCAGTTATACGGCCAAGGTCGAAGAACCCATCTCCATCAACTACCGGGGTTACGAGGTGTATAAGAATCCTTCTGCCGGGCAGGGCCCAGCGGAACTCTTCGCTCTGAATTTGCTGGAAGGTTACAACCTCAAGGCCATGGGCCACAATAGCGTCGACTACATCCACACTTCCGTCGAAGCCATGAAGCTGGCAATGGCAGATCGGGACAAATATCTGGGAGACATGGATTTTATTCGAATACCCTACGAAGGATTGTTGTCGAAGCGTTACGCGGAGGATCGGCGCAAGTTGATTTCACCCGAGAAGGCTTCGCTGGAATTCCGCCCAGGGGTTGCGGAACAGTACATGACAGGGTTCGACGTGCTGGACCGTCCTTTGGACGTCACGATGGCAGGAGGTGCAAACCATCAAGGTGATACGAGCTATATTGCGGTCGTGGATCAACAGAGGAATGCAATCTCATTCACTCCGAGCTTGCACAGCACTTTTGGCAGCAAGATGGTGTTGGGGAACCTTGGGTTCATCCTCAATTGCCGAGGCGATTATTACTCGCTGGTTCCCGGCCATGCCAATGCGCTGGAACCCGGCAAGCGTCCCCGCAGCACGCTTCAGAGCACCTTGGTGATGAAGGACAACAAGCTCTTCCTGGTCACAGGAAGCCCCGGAGGCGACGACCAGTGCATGCGAACGATGCAGACGCTTCTCAACATCGTAGAATTTGGTATGGACGTCCAACAGGCAATTGAGGCACCTCGTTGGTCGACCCGCAGTTTCCCATCCTCACCTTTTCCGCACACCATGTATCCCGGAGAACTAAGTGTTGAAGACCGGATCTCGCAATCGGTACGCGCCGACCTGGTTAGAAGGGGGCACAGACTTATTGTGAACGGTCCCTGGACGATGGGCAGCAGTGCCGCTATCATGGTCGATCCGGTTAGCGGTACGCTCAGTGCAGGAGCGGATCCACGGGTATCAGCCCAGGCCCTGGCGTGGTGAGCAACGACAACAAACTGGAAAGAGCAGCGGAATTTAGTGACAAGTTATTGTCCGGAAGGGACACTGCGGTTTGGACATTTATGAAGCGGCAGGAGGCGGCTTCCTCCTTCGAGAGCCCCAGCGGGGCGTTGGACCTTAGCCCAGGGCGCCGCCCGCGGCATCCAGCCGCTGGACTTCTCGAAAATTTGTCGCTTCGTTCACGCCCCACGGCACTCAAGAAACGAAGTGTGTTCTCAGCGCAGAGTCATCTCTTGGACTGCGGTGCCAAGCGCGGGACAACGGTCCCGCGTGCGACACCGCTTTGGATTCGAGTAGCCAGCTGGAACCGCTGATCCAGAGCCTCTTTGGCCAGTCCGAGCCAAAGCGCCATCGTCGCATGGGACCGCCGTCCCATGCTCTGCCGGCGCACTCCATAAAAGACGCTCCAGCTTCCTCAAAAATGTCATGACTCCAGTGTCCCGAATGGACAATGGAGAGAATCCCCTGGTTCATCCCACCCCGGTAGGGGTGGCAGAGAGGATGGACACTAAATTCTGCTACTATCAGTGAAGCTTCGATCTATCACACCCCTGGTATGCGTCATGAGCATCTTCGCCTGGAACTCAACCCTCCCGGCCCGCCGACTTCTTCTGCGCCGACGCTACCTGAGCCATCAGATCGTGAAAGCTTACCTCTGACCAGGTTTCTGCAACCTTACCTTTCACCAGACGATAGATGTGATTTTCAGTCCAGTATACCTGCCTGCCAGTTGCCGGTATCCCGTTGAATTCTCCGGTATGAACGGCCTCGGCTCTATGACGTTCCACCACGCGATCTCCCTCGACAATAGTGTCAATGACCGTGACGTGAACTTTTGAGAACGCATCAAATACGGCCTTCCCGACTGCCTTTTGAGCGCTCGGGCCGACCAAAGGGCCGCTTCCCGGCAAGTGCAGCACGAAATCCGGGGTGAACAGCTCATCCACAATGTCGAGATTTGCTTTGTTTTTGAACTCCTCCATGAATCGGCGCACCACCGCGACCTTCTTTTCCCGGAAATAAGCGGCCATCTTATTCCAGTAATAGTCACGCCAGCCGTGATTGATTTCTTCGAATCGTTCAGCCGGCACGCCGCTGTGGACCATCGATAACTGTGTGTGCCGTCCCTCAGCCAGAGGACTGAAAGTGAGTTGCGAAAAGTGCCCTGCCGGCCAATTCGCAGCCCGCCATTCCTGGACCAGGCGTTGATTGGGTTGAATCTCAACGAATGTCCCCGTGAGTTGTCCATTGTAGAGGGTGAATTTCCCACCTTGTTTGGGTTCTATTTTCGCTGGCGCTCCCGTGAACTCGCTGTGCTTTGTGGGATCCACCATA
>DATKMG010000648.1:0-5545 GCA_035541995.1 Terriglobia bacterium | reverse complement strand
CCTTTTTGCGGGTCGCGTGAACCCTCTCCGTTATCAACGATTGTCCCTCTATCGGATTACCTTGCCCGAGCCATCTGCCCCGGATGATAAGAGGTGGAATTTAGATATCGACTTGGGCGTGATTGCCCGGAGTTACACTTTGCCACGTTTTGTCCCGGAAACATGGCTTTCGGCACCCGATGCGGGTCTCGGGTCACATGATCAGCCCATCGATAAAAATCCGCATCTCTATGTCGAAGTTGCAGCCAGCTCTGAGGCTTTGCTCAAACTCAGCGATTCCAAAACCGGGAGGCAATACATTTTCGACCTGAGCCGAGTCACACCGGGAAGGGCGCTGGAAGCAAGACCAACCGGGTCACGAGTCGAAATCCTGGAACAGAACAAAGTCTGGCTCCATGGACAGGTGGTCGACACCAGTACCCATCAAGCCATCCCGGTACGCCTGGCCTTCCGCTCTAAGGAAGGCCGTTATCTTCCTCCGTACGGGCATCGAGCCGAGATCAATGACGGATGGTTCCAAGATTATGGGGCTGATGTGAAGCTAATGGACACATCCTTTGCCTATGTGGATGGGACCTTTCAAGTGGAGTTGCCGGTAGGAGAAATCTATTTGGAGATGACCAAGGGATTCGAATACCAACCGGTTCGAAAAAAGCTGACCATTCAAGCCAATCAGCGAGAATTAAACCTGGAGATTGCCCGGCTAGCCGACTTTCGGACCCGAGGCTGGGTCAGTGCCGATACCCACGTTCACTTCCTTTCTCCATCCACTGCTGTCTTGGAAGGACAGGCTGAGGGCTTGAACCTGGTCAACCTTTTAGCAGCTCAGTGGGGTGACCTATTCACCAATGTAGGCGACCTGTCTCATGGCCCCCTGTCTTCAAGCGACGGTCAAATGATAGTGTGGGTTGGAACGGAGAATAGGCAGCACTTGCTCGGCCATCTGGGTCTGCTCGGTGGACACGGGTGGCCCGTCTTCCCGATGTCCGCTGCCGGGCCAGGTGAGAGCTACTTGGGGGATCCGCTCTGGAACTCGCTTTCAGATTGGACGGATAATTGCCGCCAGCGGGAAGGCCTCGTGGTGGCAGTCCATTTTCCTTACCCAACGGCCGAGTTGGCTGCCGACATCGTCCTGGGAAAAATTGACGCCGTAGAACTGTACCCTTACGGCGAGCACTTTAGTACGCTGCGTTTCCTTGATTGGTACCGGTATTTGAATTGTGGTTACCGGCTTCCTGCCGTGGGGGGAACTGATAAAATGGGTGCCTACATGCCTGTCGGCGCCAATCGAACCTATGCCTACCTGGGCCAGGACGAATTCAGCTTCGCAAATTTTGCCAAGGCTGTTCGCAGTGGAAATACCTTTATGACCACAGGGCCTCTGATTTTCCTGCAGGTCGACGGTCAGATGCCCGGTTCCGAGATCAAATTGGGCAGTGGTGGCGGCAGTGCCGAAGTCCTGGTGGAGGCAAAGAGTTTTGTTCCGTTCCACCGGCTTGAGGTGGTTTCGAATGGGCGGGTCGTTGCTTCCCGAGAGGAGACAAAGGGAACACGGGAGATGACTCTCCGGGAAAAACTGCCATTGACCGGGCCGGGTTGGATGGCGGCTCGATGTGCCTCGCGCTTCGGGCCAACCACAGCTTGGACCTTGGGCATCCAGGCCCACACTTCCCCGGTCTATGTAGTCGTTCCCGGCCAGGAGCCCTTTTCCGTTCCTGCTGCGACGTACTTCCTGACCTTAATTGACGGAGCGGAACAATGGGTCAAGAGCCTGGCCACGCGGCCTGATGCCGACCGTCTAAAGAGTGCTCTAAAGGTTTTTGCAGACGCGCGCGAGCAACTACATCGCAAGATGCATGAACACGAGATCAGGCATTAGATTTCTAGCCGCTGACTAGAAATTGACTCGCTTGGCCGGAATAAAGAGCGACTTCCAAATCTTGCCGTCTTTCATTACGAACTTTACATCTTGCAGGGTATTGATGTCTTGAAGCGGATCGCCTGATACTGCGATCAAATCGGCCATCAGGCCAGGCCGGATCTGACCCACTTTGTCCTGCCGGCGCAGGATCCTGGCATTGACGGCTGTTGCGGCCAGCAGCGCTTGGACCGGGGACATTCCCAGGCGAACCATCCACTGCAGCTCCCGATAATTAGTCCCATGTGCAAAGACCCCAACGTCGCTGCCATTCCCGATCAAAACACCAACCTTCAAGGCCATTCGGAACGCCTGTTCCGCTTGTTTCATGGACTCGGTTTGGGGCGTGATCCCAGGACGGTAGTGATCAAAATACTCACTATAAGCTTCGACGGCAGTCAGCGTGGGAAAATACGCCACCCCTTTTTGTTGCATCAATTGGAAGACATCTTCGGTCCCGGTATATCCATGTTCGATGCTGTCAACGCCCGCCAGGATGGCGTGCCGCATTCCTTCAGGAGTGGTTGCATGGGCAGCAACAGGGCATCCTGCACCGTGTGCCTCCCGCACGAGGACCGTTAATTCTTCCTCAGAAAAAGTCGGGACCTCAGACCCACCTGGCCCTCGACGATAATCGGCATAGACCTTAACCCAGTTGGCTCCATGCCCGATTTGCTCTCGCACTGCTCTGAGCACTTCTTCGGTCCCACTGGCTTCCTGCGCCCCTTTCGGGGTTATCCATTCCGGGGCAAAACCTTGCGGCCCGGGCCCGTAACTGGCAGTGGCCACAATGGCCCGAGTGGCCACCAGCAACCTTGGACCGGGAACCAGACCCTCTTCAATGGCCCGTTGAAGGGAGACATCCGCATAGCCTGCTCCCTCGGTACCCAGGTCTCTCAATGTGGTAAAGCCGGCCAGCAACGTATCGCGACAGTGATTGACTGCTCGTATTGTCCTATAGGCTAGAGGCTCCTTCAGGACTTGATCGTCCCAGAGCGCTTCCTTGTAAGGATGAAGGAAGACGTGAGAATGAGCATCAATCAATCCAGGCAGCACGGTCATGCCGGGCAGTTCGATGACTTGTGTCCCCTCAGGTGATTTTATGGAAGCTGCAGGACCCGCCGCCCGGATTATTCCTCCCTCCACCAGAACGCCCCAGCCGGTATAGGACTTATTTCCTGCCGCGTCGAATACGCGTTCCGGCAGAAGGAGGATTGCCGGTCCGCTGGTGTTGTTATCTTTCGCCACGACCTTTTGATCGCAAATTCCAAAGCACAGCAGACCGAGGATAGCGGACATCCAGAGGCGGTCCAAAGACGGCGGAAAGGCTCGATTTGGATTCATCACTCCTACCTCCCCACAAATTCCTTTAAGTAACCTTCAACCTAAAGGAACCCGCACAAGAAGTCAATTCTCCTGGGCTGCCAGGGGCAGGCAAGATCTCCGGGCAATATAGATCTGACGGCGCCAGGTCCAGAATTGGAAATTGACCCACAGTTAAGACTGAGAATAGAATGAAACCACACTCGGGGTTGCATTCTGTCATCACTATTCTTCTGACTTCAGGGAGAAGGCATAGAATGCATCGACAGTCAATCCGAACATTCAATCGCCCTTACGTACTGGACGCACTCAGGCGTGGCGAGTGGCGTTTTGTCTTTCCCTTGTGGCTGTTGGTTCTTCTCCTCTTCCTTTTGTTTGTCTCTTTTCGCCCACTTGGGCTCAGAAGCGCAAGCAAAGAACGATCCCGGTTCGATTCGCTGAATCTTAAGGATTTCTATCTCGACCAGCTGGAGAAAGGCGTTCCTGGTGTGATGTCTTCATTTATCGAGGCAACCGGACGCTTTTCTCGCGACGGATGGTGCGTGGATAACCAGGAGGTCATTTATCCGCTGGCGTACCTCTACACCTTCAATCATCACGCTAATCCTCACTTCAAAGATCCAAAGCTTCTCAATGCCGCGCTCAAGGGCGGTGATGCTATCTGTGATTCTCAATATGAAGACGGTACGGTTGAATTGCTCCGGAATAATGGCTCCAGTTGGGGAAGGACATATTTACATGAAACCCTGAATGCCTGGTTGGAGACCTACGAACTCTTGAAGGACCAGATGGAGGCTAGCCAACGGCGGCGCTGGGAGCAGGGAATCACTCGTCAGATCGAGGGCATTCAGCAATTGATTCAGGGAGTACACAACCTGCGACTTCATAGCGGCATTTTTCCTGACGAAGACGTTCCCTGGGACGTTGGAAACTTTGAGGTCAACAGCTATAGCACCTGGAATGGAGTCAATCTTTACCGGGCTGGACAGATCTTCGGACGTGAAAGCTGGCAACAAACGGGTCAGAAGATGGTCTATGCTGCTCTGGAATGGCTTGATCCGCTGGGTTTCTGGCCCGAGTATGGCGGCCCTTCGCCTCGTCAGAACCTCCAGACTCTTCAAGCGCTGGGACTCTACTATGAATACTCTGGTGACCTGGGTGCCGTTCCCTACCTCGAAAAGGGGCAGGATTTCTTAATGAAGTTCTATTATCCGGATGGTTCACTGGTCGAGACCCTTGATGGATGCTTTCGTTATACCCCCGGTGTCCCGGTGTTTGCTCAGTTTGCTTTCAGCCAGTTTCCCACGGGTCGGCGTTTTACTAGGTATCTCTCCTCCTTAGTCCAAACTTCGGGATCGGTGTGGCCGCTATCCGCGGCTCTGACGAGAAATCTGCGTTATTTTCATGAGGGGAAGGAAGAAAAAATCTTTCCGGATAAAAAATCATATGTCATTACACTGGGCAGTCAAGCCTTGGTTCGTCGCAAGCCTCCCTGGTTCTATGGCCTCAGTGGTTTTACCGCCGTTCCCGTCAAAAGTCGCTGGGCCCTAGACCGGCAGAACTTCGTCAGTGTCTGGCACGATCAGTTAGGCCTTCTGATTACCGGGGGAAGCTCCAAACGGCAATCGGATTGGAGTAATTTCGTCTTCTCACGAGGTGGGCGCCCGATCTATATCCCCACTGCCGCGGAGGTTAAAGAAAAGGGTTCACAGGATATGGTGAGTTTGACTTACGATGACAAAAGGGTCACCCTGCTTGTTGAAGCTGCGTCCAAACAGGAACTTCGAATCAAGGCGCAGTTGGAACGTGCGGACCAGGAAGTGATTGGTCATTTCATCCTGAACCTCAGGCCTGGGAGTGCATTAAAGAGTGCCTCAGGAACCGCGTATTCTCTGACGGACAGACCGATAGAGATCACCTCTGAAGGAGCAGGAGGTTGGATTGAATCTGGTGGGTGGCGCCTGACACTGCCTCCAGAGAGCAAAGTCACATATCCTTCCCTGCCTTATTGTCCGGATGACCGTCAATTGAGGACACCGGCCAGTGAGTCTCACGCCAACCTCACCTATACCCTGAATTCCGCGTCTCCTTCTGTGAGTTTCACCCTTCGGGTTCTTCGCCCTTGAGATTCTCCATACTCTGGACGAGTGAGCTCGTGGGGGTTACTTCAGACTGCTCAATACCTGGCTACTCAAATGAATTCCATCGGGGATTGCCCAGCGCTTAAGCGCTGGGTTAAGGCCGCGGAGCGGCCAGGTGATTTTAGACCGGCCTTTCAAGGCCGGTGCCTTTGGGTCGAATATT
>DATKMG010000647.1:0-5880 GCA_035541995.1 Terriglobia bacterium | reverse complement strand
CTCGATGTGCACTCACCGATGCCTGGTTTTTTCTCGGCAGCAGGCGTCCACAATAGGAACTCGGTAATTCCCGGGGAGTTAATCGCATTGATATCCCCTTCTGAACCACAGGTTTGGGAAGCTCTGAGAGCACTTTTCGTCGTGGGGGAACCAGAGGATTTGTCCGAGAT
Organism: Terriglobia bacterium; assembly: GCA_035541995.1. Lineage (GTDB taxonomy): Bacteria > Acidobacteriota > Terriglobia > Versatilivoradales > Versatilivoraceae > DATKMG01. Next base: position 5,710 of record DATKMG010000647.1, on the reverse strand, counting down.
CGAACGATTTGCGGGAATGATGCCTCAGATGAGTGAAAGGGTCAGACAACAAGCCGTATTGACCACCAAAATCATTGAAGAACGAAGCAAATTACCTGGCACCCCTCTCCAGAGTCAATAGCTCATCTTACCAATGACTGCCTCTATTTCTTCTATTGGTACCATCTCAATGGCATCCCAAGGGCAACCATCCAGAAACGAGCCATCCGGCCCTTTGCTGGTGCATTTCTTGCAGCCGATACAGAGTTGTGGTTCCACTTCTATATGTCCGAAGGGGGGATGCTCCTCATCCGGAACCCAAAACATGCAATCAGCCACCGGACAATAAGGGACACAAGCGGGAGAACCTGCACAGCCCGTGCAGCATTCTGTGATAAGCGCTATCTCCTTGGGCTTTTTCTTGCGTGGTGTCTCAATTCCGACAGATTTTGGCTCCAACTTCGGCAAAGCTTGAATGGTTTCAAGTGGCAACATCAACCCCCCCCGGCACCCATGGGAGTCAGGGCCCAATGGGCTCAGCATCTCTGAATTGGTGTCAATTCTACAGAAATAATACCACAAGTAGATCCCTGTCCGTCAATTGCCGCGATTCTTTTCTGAAGTAACTTCTAGCAAGTTAGCCGTTTGCGTGCTCATCCTGAGTGGAATGTAATACCCGGATAAGTCGTCTGCTGGCACAATTCGCAGTCAAGGACTGCCACTATGCATCAACGGAATTCGCCCATTTTCTTTTTGAGGCCGAAGGTTAAAGATGTAAACTCGTTAGGGGTCTAAGGAGGTCTCGATGGATAAGTTAGTGCCGTCGCTTCTCTTGGTCTTAGGTCTGGGCGCTTTGTACCTGGGATTTGGGAGTTTGGTCAGGCTAGGTCGGAAAAGTGCCGAATTCTGGGTTTTCGGCCTAGGTGTTCGAACCCGACTTGGGGCGGTCAAGGTCTTGGTGGTCGCCGTTGCCATGTTATTCCTCTCCTTTTCCTTTTATAAGAAGGGCTCGATAACGAAAATGCTTCAATCACCTGTTGTACTGGATCAGGAGATCTACCTGAATCTGACTCAACAATTGAACAAGGCCGAGGAAACCATAGCCTCTAACCGGAAAGAGATTGCTGTCTTGACCCAGGAGAAAAACGATTGTCAAAACGCAGCCTTCCGTCTGGAAACCGGTGTCGCTAATAAGAATGATCTGGCCGGAGAACTAAAGTCGATCCTAGCCATTCGAAAGAAAGAAATGGCCGGATATGAGAGTTCACTCGGCAAGATGAGGGATGAACAGAACAGGCTCCAGCAACAATATGATCAACTCTCTCAGTTGTACCGACAGGCTCAAGACAAAACGGAGCAGCTCCAATCTCAGCTAAGTTCTTTGCAGTCCGCCAAGAGCACTTTGGAGGAAAACATCTCCCAACTATCTACCCAAAAGGAAACTGAGCTGAAAAGCCTGCGCGACGAGAACGCAAAGGTCAAAAGCCTGATTCGCGATACGGAGCGACGCAATAATTTACTGCAGCAGGGACTATCCTTGCTGGAAAGCAACGAGTGGCAATTGGAGCAGGATGTCCAACGCTTGGCCAACTTGCTGGCCAGCCGGCCGGACGTCAACACATCTTCCCAGAGTGAGGTCCCTCGTGCCATACAGCGAATCCAACAGACCCTGCGCGAAGGAACTGCAATCACCAGGCAGACCAAGGCCATCCAACCCTTTTCCCCACATCAGGTCCAAGGCAAGCCATCGGATCAGCAAAAGAAACAAACCATCGAAGAGAAGCACCCATGATCTTCTCTTGTGGGTCTGGGTTTCGATGTCGGTTCTTTGCCTATCCCCCCAAAACCGAGATTAGCGGGAGGCTATCAACCAGCCTAGAGAAGGGTATGCAGAGTCTTTTGCGATCTTCCAGCCTCTCATGCCTCAATTTCAACCATTCAGTAATTCTCACCACAGTGGATGACCTACCTTTGGGCGGTTTAGTACGTCTTATGTTTTTGTAAGACCTCTATTAAGGTAGTGGAAACCGAGGAAGGTGCCTATGGAAAAGAATTCGGACAAGACGGTGGTTTACTATTTTGGGTTGAGAGTGGAATTGGTTGAGAAGATGAGCGTCTGCTCTCTGATCCGATTTCAAGGCAGCCAGTATATTGTTGACACGGAGGATTTGGTATTCATACGACTTCTGAAATACGTTGCTTAGAATGGATTCGAAAGTCGTCTCAGACAAAAACGGAAGAAGCGGCTAACAGTTTGGCAAAGGGGCTGTTGAATGATGAACCCCAATGCGCGATCATCTGTGCCGGCCTATTACCTCCAAAGACAGTGAATTATCGAGTCAGTTCATTTTTGAAATCACGTTGAAATGGGTGTATTGTATGCGATGCCATTTGCCGAAAAGGTCTGGTAGACAAGAGGGAGATGGTGCTTTGTAGCAATTCGATCCTGCTCGAAAGGTCCTTCAGCTGACACGGCCGAAAATTTCCTGAAGCAGGAAATAGTCTAATGTGGTAGGGTATAGGATTAAGATCTAGCCAGCCTAGTGTTATCGTTCATCTGCTGGCCTATAGGACCTGGCGGGGAGGATTTCTCATGTGGAGAACCAGGAAAACCGAGGAGGAAAAAGACCCTCTTGTCATTCGAAAGGAGGAACCCCCATTGAGTCCATTTGAGGAGAAGAAACCTATGGAACCACGCTTTGAACCCAGACCGAATCCTGTTCGGGAAGAAGTCGTCAATATTGGAAAATCTGTTTATATTAAGGGAGAGCTAAGTGGGGATGAAGACCTCACCATCGAAGGCCGCGTGGAAGGAAGAATCGAATTGAAAGCCCACAACCTGGTGATTGGACCTAACGGGAGGATCAATGCGGAGGTATGTGCTAAAAATGTGACTATTATAGGAAGTGTAGTTGGGAACATCACAGGTAGCGAAATTGTGGAAATACGGGCTTCTGGTTCAGTCGTTGGAGATATCAAATCGCCACGAATTTCCATTGCCGATGGGGCTCATTTTAAAGGCAGCGTCGATATGCAGAAAGGCTCGGAAGAACCCAAGAAGCCGGAGTTTTCGAAGCCTGAGACTGTCAAACCCAGTATTGATCCCGTTCCTTTGAAGACTCAAATCAAGTAAAGCTCGAGACGGGTTGAAGTGAATTTGCTCGCAGGGAATGAAAAATCTCTTTGATCGTTTCCGCCAGACGGGAGAGGCCCCTTCTAAAACTCCGGCGGCAAGCCCGTCTCGCGGCAGGGCGGCGGAGTTCGACCGACCAGCCTCCAAACCGGCCAATCCAGTCTTTCCTACAAAAGTCTTCAGAGAATTCATCGAGATGCTCTCCCGAAAGGACCGTCCGGTCATCCTGGATCTCGGGGCACTGATCGGTTCCAACGTGGAATACTTTTTCAATTTGGGGGTGAAAGTCCACGTTGAGGATTTAGTTGGCTCCTATCAGAATCATCGCTATTGGAATCTGGTGGAAGGCCAGATGCTCTTCGATGAGCCCCGATTTCTGGAAGAGAATCTGATGTATCCTGCAAGTACATTCGATGGGGTCATTGTCTGGGACCTTCTGAATTTCATCGAGCCGAAATTCGCGAGGTCGTTTGTCCAGAGAATCACGCTCATGACAAAGCTGGGGGGGGGCGTTCTGGCCTTTGTCCACACCCAGAATCCGCAGGGACCTACACCCATCAATAAGTATCGTCTGGTTGATGATTCCTCACTGGAATATATACCTTCGGAGGCATCTCTTGAGTTCAAAAAGACCTATCAAACGAGAGATATCACACAGCTTTTTGTCGATTATCCAGGGATGAAGTTCCATTTGCTCAAGCACAACATCTTAGAGGTTTTGCTAAAAAAGGAATAAGTCCTTCTTAATCTTTGAACTTTTTGTCGTCATCCCTCGTTTATGATGGGTAGAGGGTTACAGAAATGGGATCCTAGACCCTTTGGGGGGAGGACCTATGCAGTGTTCCCAGCATCCCGAAACAGTCGCCACGGCATATTGCACGAATTGCGGAATAGCTATATGCCCTGACTGTCAGCGGATCATCGACTCTCGGGTTGTTTGTCCTGTGTGTGCTGAGCGACTTAGCACGTCGCCCTCACCTCAGTACCCCCAGAACCCAGAGGGGCCGATTGCGGAGGGTCAAAACTCAGGAGCTTTGCCGGGAGTGCCCTCGCCTTCACTCGTTCCACCAGAAAGAGGATACCCTTACTGTTCTCCTGGTGTTTGTTTTGTCTTGGGGCTGATTCCAGGTGTGGGAGCGATCTGCAATGGAGAATATCTTCGGGCGTTTCTTCAGGTCCTGATCTTTGGAACTCTGGTTTCGATCGCCAGTTCAGGAGAGGCACAACAATATAGCCCCATGTTAGTGATTCTGGCGATGGCTTTTTACCTTTACATGCCCTTGGAAGCCTATCACATAAGTAAGAAGAGGGTTTTGGCCTTGAAGGGGATCATAGTGATGACTCCTTTCGATAGGCTCCGATTTTCAGAGATCTGGTCCGGGGCCCTTGCTATCGGACTGGGCACGGTGTTCTTAGTAAATCAGTATGTTCCGGGAACGATCCGTTTCCTTCTGCGAGGCTGGCCCCTCTTGATCATTGGATTTGGAGCATACAATCTGCTCCGCTACTTTAAATCCGATGCGACGCCCACCTCATCCTCACCCTAGGATGAATTCCAGGTCTCCGTCTCGGAGCTTTCTCGGGGATCCCACAGCCGGGGCTGATGATCGAGCCTGACTTCAGTTCGGTTGACGCACTCCCACCGTGGCGCGGGATGCCAAGGACAATAGCTTCTCCGCCTTGTCGGTCCTTTCCCAAGTGAAATACCCGTCATCCGTCGATGGGCGTCCGAAGTGGCCATAGGCCGCAGTAGCTCGGTAAATGGGACGCTTTAGATCCAGCATGTCAATAATGCCCTTGGGACGCAAACTGAACGTTTCTCGCAGGATTCCGACGAGTTCGTCCTGAAGTAATTTGCCAGTACCAAAGGTGTTCACCAGGATGGATACGGGCTCTGCAACGCCAATGGCATATGCCAATTGAACTTCACACTGGTTGGCTAATCCGGCGGCAACAACGTTCTTCGCAACATAGCGAGCCGCATAAGCAGCACTGCGATCTACCTTCGAAGGGTCCTTCCCCGAGAAGGCGCCTCCGCCATGGCGAGCCCAGCCGCCATAGCTGTCGACGATAATCTTCCTGCCTGTCAGTCCAGTGTCCCCGCAGGGACCACCCACGACAAACTGTCCGGTTGGATTGACAAAGTATTTCGTCTTGCCGTCGATCAAATGATCCGGGATCACCGCTCTGACCACACATTCAACCATGTCGCCCAGAATCCGACTGTGGGGAATTCCTTCTGTATGTTGGGTAGAAATGACAATGCTATCAACCCTGACTGGGTGGCCATTTGCATATTCGACGGTGACCTGACTTTTACTATCCGGACGTATATACGGCAAGGTCCTATTCTTGCGAAGTTCTGCGAGCCTCTGAACCAGTTTGTGGGCGAAAATGATCGGGGTCGGCATCAACTCGGGCGTCTCATCACAGGCGTATCCGAACATCAGACCCTGATCGCCGGCTCCCTGCTCTTTGTACAGCCCCTCTCCTTCCGTGACCCCCTGGGAAATATCGGGAGATTGGGGATGAATCTTCACATCCACTTGGCAGGTCTTATGACTGAATCCGACACCCTCATCAGTGTATCCAATTTGC
>DATKMG010000646.1:0-5632 GCA_035541995.1 Terriglobia bacterium | reverse complement strand
ACAACGTAGACTCTTCTTTCCGCGTTGCTCGAAAGCGATCGCTAGTCTCAACCTTGTTGCATTCGTCGAAAGCTTTGTTCGAAAGGAAACTTTGTATGAAGATCGTGCGCTGGAGCTGGATTCCATTGTTTGTGCTGATGACACTCGGCTTTTCTTCATGCGGCGGAGGCACAGAAAAAGGTTCCGCTGGTCTCGTGAAACTACAGGGCGCAGGAGCCAGCTTCCCTGCTCCGCTCTACTCCAAGTGGTTCAAGTCTTACAGCAGTTCCCATGCGAACGTGCAGATCGATTACCAGTCGGTGGGCAGTGGCAGCGGCGTTAAGAGTGTCATCGACAAGACCGTCGACTTCGGCGCCAGCGACGCCGCCATGACACCCGAAGAGATCGCCAAGGTTGACGTGGGCGTTCAGTGCCTGCCCATGACCGCCGGCAGCATCGTGCTGGCCTACAATGTCGAAGGGGTTACCGAATTGAAATTACCGCGAAAGGCGTACGCAGGAATCTTCCTGGGCAAGGTCAAGAGGTGGAATGATCCCCTGATTGCCAAAGCGAATCCCGGGGCTAAGCTTCCCGACGAGCCCATCAACGTGGTGGTTCGAGCCGATAGCAGCGGTACCACCTACGTCTTCAGCAAGCACCTCAGCACCATCAGTGAGGAATTTGCCAAGAGCCCGGGCACGAATAAGATGCCCAATTGGCCGGTGGGGACACGCTCCAAAGGGAATGAGGGTGTGACCGCCAGCATCAAGACGACTCCGAACTCGATTGGCTACATCGAATACGGATATGCCAGGAGCCAGAATGTGCCTATGGCTATATTAGAGAACAAGTCGGGAAGCTATGTTTCAGCCACTACGGAGTCCGGGCAGGCGGCCCTTGCCTCCGCGCAGCTGCCTGATGATCTGATTGTCTGGGCTTCTGATCCTGAAGCCAAGGACGCTTATCCTATCGTCACTTACACCTGGCTGCTCTGCTACAAGCAGTACCAGGACAAGAAGAAATTCGAAATTCTTCAAGACGTCCTTAAGTACTGCCTGACGGAAGGTCAAAAGGAGTCAGAGGCTCTCGGTTACCTTCCTTTGCCACCGGCCGTGACTGACAAGGTCAATGCTGCCGTGCAATCCATCAAGCTGGCGCCGAATGCTGGTTAGGTTCGGAAAGTAGGTAGATTCGCCAGAGGATATCGGGGAAAACAAAGGTGGAAACCTCGTTCAAGACATCCATTGGGGCTGCAACCATGCCGGAGCATGACCAGATTTGCCAGCCTCCTTCCCAGTCTCAAAGTGTGACTGATACTGTATTTCGCTGGCTGTGCTATGGATTTGCGTGGTTGTTCGTTCTCTTGATCGCGTTCATCGTCTTGAGGATCGCCGCAGCTGCGGTGCCGGCGTTCCGCCAGCAGGGGCTGGGCTTTCTCGCCGGAACCACGTGGGATCCCAACCAGGGGCAGTACGGAATCCTGCCCGAAATCTGGGGGACGCTCTATAGCTCGGTGCTTGCCCTGATCATCGGCACTGCTTTCGGCCTTTCGGCGGCGATATTCCTCAGCGAGGGCTACCTTGCCTCATTTGTGTTTGAGATTCTAAAGGTTTTGAATGTCCATTTTCATCCGGTGTGGGGGAAACTACCGGACCGTTTGGAGCAATGGCTGAAAAACCTGATCGAGTTGCTGGCTGCAATTCCCAGCGTGGTCTACGGCTTGTGGGGCCTGTTTGTGGTGATCCCCCTTGTTCGCCCGGCCTGCAACTGGCTCCATCTGAAGCTGGGCTGGATTCCGCTATTTGGGACCACCTTGAGTGGCCCGGGGATGCTCCCGGCGGCTCTCGTTTTGTCCATCATGATTCTCCCCACCATCACCGCCATCAGCCGTGATGCCCTGGTGGCGGTGCCCTCAAAGCTTCGGATGGCTGCCTATGGCCTGGGCGCCACACAATGGGAGACCATTCTGGCTGTGATCTTACCCACGGCATTGAGGGGGATATTTGGGGCGATCGTCCTGGCTTTCGGCCGGGCACTGGGCGAGACCATGGCTCTTGCGATGCTGGTGGGAAATGCCAACAAGCTCAGTGTTTCGTTGTTCTCACCCGCAAATACGCTGGCAGCCCTGTTAGCCAATAACTTCCCCGAAGCCGGCCCGAAGGAAGTCAGCGTGCTGATGTACGCCGCATTGGTCCTGCTGGGGATTACACTGCTGACCAACGTGGTTGGGGCGGTCATTCTGCAGCGAGCGGCGGTGGAGCTGGAGGGAAGCAGATAATGACCCGGCACGAGGTCACTACCGAGCAACCGCTGGCATCGAAGTCCGCCGAGCCTGATTATGGCCCGTTGACGGATGTGGACTTCCCCGAGCTGGAGAGGTCTCTGCGGCGTCCGCGAACCCTGTTCAGTCTCGTCATGAGTTGGTTTGTGGCGGGGATGACCCTTTTCGCATTGATCCCTCTGTTCTCGGTAGTCGGGAGGCTCTTGTGGCAAGGCGGCAGGAAGCTGAGCTTCTCCCTCTTTACTCAGCTGCCACCTGCGCCGCTGGAGCTTGGGGGCGGATTCGGAAATGCCGTCGTTGGCACCCTCGTCATGGTTGCCCTTGCGGCCATGATCAGTGTGCCCATTGGCATCCTCAGCGCTATATTTCTGGCGCAAGCTGAGAAAGAGAGCCGTTTGGCCAGCGCTGCCCGGTTCGCGGCCAAAGTCCTGACAGGTTTCCCCTCGATCCTGGCCGGGGTCTTTGCATACGGCGCTATAGTTCTCCTGACGGGTGGTTTTTCAGCTTTTGCAGGAGGCGCTGCCCTGTCAATCCTGATGCTGCCGACAATCATATTGACGGCCGAAGACGCTATCCGCATGGTGCCTGCGAGAATGCGGGAAGCGGCGATCGGCATGGGAGCCACCCATACTCAGACAGTCTGGATGGTTTTGCTTCCCACGGCATTTCCCGGGATTTTGACTGGCGTCATGCTGGCCGTGGCCCGCGCGGCTGGGGAGACCGCCCCCCTGCTCCTCACCGCCCTTTTCAGTAACTACTGGATCGCCTCGCGTGGGCACCTAGACCTGATGCAACCAACGGCCTCTCTGGCTGTGCTTATCTACAACTTCGCGGGAGTGCCCTTTGAGAACCAGGTGGAGCTGGCCTGGGCAGCGGCGCTGGTTCTGGTCCTGCTGGTTTTGGTGGCCAACCTTGCCGGGCAGAGCCTGTCCCGCAAACAAATCCGTGAGTAGGAGTCTTGATATGACGACAAGTGCAACTGATATGGCGAAGGACCGGACGGGCACAAGAGAGCATTTGCATAGCCCGGCATCTGGAGACACCGTTATTGACTGCAACATTAAGGAGCTTCACTATGGGACCTTTAAGGCCGTTCGTGACACGGCTATTCCCATAAAGAAGAATGCCATTACTGCCTTCATCGGCCCGTCCGGGTGCGGCAAGAGTACGGTGCTTCGTTGCCTGAACCGGATGAACGACCTGGTACGCGGCTTTCGATTCAAAGGCCATGTGCGCTTCCGCGGCAAGGATATCTATCACGAGTCCGTCGATGCTGTCGCCGTCCGACGTTTTATCGGCATGGTGTTCCAACAGCCGAACCCCTTTGCCACCAGCATCTTCAACAACGTCGCCTTTGGCCTGCGTTTGAACCGTTACAAGGGGGACGTTCCCAAGAAAGTCGAAGAGGCTTTGAAGCGTGCTGCACTCTGGGATGAAGTGAAGGACAAGCTCCACAAGAGTGGGCTCTCGCTCTCCGGTGGGCAACAACAGCGGCTGTGCATTGCCAGGGCCATCGCCACGGACCCCGAGGTTTTGTTGATGGACGAACCCTGTTCTGCCCTGGATCCGATCGCCACCCGCAAGATCGAAGAGCTGATGCTCGAACTGAAAACCCGCTATACCATCGCGATCGTGACCCACAACCTTCAGCAGGCACAGCGCGTGGCCGACAAAACCGGGTTCCTATACGTAGATACCGCCGAAGGCGGGCGCACCGGATATCTGGTGGAGTTCGGCGATTCTCAGCAAATCTTTCAGCACCCCAGGGAAACGCACACTAAGGAATACATCAGCGGGGCATTCAGTTAGAAACGATTTCTCCGCATCCGGGTTCACAAGGGTAGCGGTGTTTCTTTAGAGACCAGCAGAACATAGTGACACTGCCCCCTCACCCCGGTCCCTCTCCCCCCGGCGGGGGAGAGGGTGACCAAAGGTCGGGTGAGGAGAAATTGGCATTATGACATGTAAGAGTCCATAAGTAGCGTGTTGCCCTGCAATAACTGGCCGACAGCCGATGTGAATGAATCTAAGGGCTGGTTCGGTGTCGGCACTCCTTGAAGGTAGAGTAGAACGATGCATCCAGCTAGAAAGATCCCCTTGGGTTTGAGACGTGTATTACCCCTGTTAGCGGTGGCTCTTCTGTGGACGCTGAGCTCTTGTTCCGGGCCGGACCGGGAGAAGGCAATGACCCAAGTGCCGGTTGGCGGTGTCCTTGTGAAGGGCGCTGGCGCGACATTTCCTTCCTTGCTTTACCAACACTGGTTTGCAGCCTACCAGAGTAGTCACCCCAATATGGTGATCACCTACGATAGTGTCGGCAGTGGAGAAGGGATCAGGCGGTTCATTGGCAAGAATGCCAAAGAAGAGGAGAAGGTGGACTTCGGCGCCAGCGATGCGGCCATGAAGGATGAGGAGATTGCACAGGTCCCCCAGGGCGTTCTGTTGCTGCCCGCCACGGCAGGCAGCGTAGTACTGGCTTACAACCTTCCGGATTTGGAGGGGGATCTCCGACTCTCGCGTCAGGCTTATGGCGGCATCTTTCTTGGAGAGATTAAGAACTGGAATGATCCGTTGATCGTTAAGGCGAATCCGGGCGCGAAGCTGCTGAAGCTCACTATTGCTATCGTCGTGCGTCAGGAGAGCAGTGGCACAACCTACGCGTTCACGAACCACCTCGATGCGATCAACGGGAAATGGCACAGTCAACACGGTCCCAGGACTCTGGTCGACTGGCCGGGCAATGCCATGCGGGCCATAGGGAATGAGCGGGTCGCCGCACGGATCAAACAATCGGTCGGCTCAATCGGTTATGTAGGTTATGAGTTCGCTCGCAAGTTGGGTCTACGAATGGCGCTCCTGGAGAATAAACAGGGAAACTTCGTCAAGCCGACCGAACAGAGCTGCGCAGCCGCGTTAGCAACAGCGGAGCTTCCCGAAAACCTGCGCCTTTTCATGCCGGATCCACCGGGGCCGGATTCCTACCCGATTGTGACCTTCAGTTGGATCCTCCTCGACAGAAAGTACGAGGACGCTAGCAAAGCAAAGGCGATCCGCGACCTGTTCCAGTGGTGCCTGACGGACGGCCAGAATGAGGCTCCCAAGCTCAATTACCTTCCTTTGCCTCCCAATGTAACTGCAAAGGCATTGTCGGCGCTCAGCACCATCACATCAACAAAATGACTGACGACGAGCCTGCTTTAAACACTGGACTCGTACAAAAACTGAGCCGAGTCCTGAAACCGGAGAAATTATGAACGAGACCCAGGCCTTGCAATCCTTGATTGGTGAGCTGACGGAGCACCGCACAGAGATGGTCCGCCATGAAGCGGCTCTTGCGGATCGGATAGCAGCGATATGCGATATGCATCGGGA
>DATKMG010000645.1:0-8611 GCA_035541995.1 Terriglobia bacterium | reverse complement strand
GTCAGGAAATGGCTCACTCCTTTGTGACAACCCAGAACCCCTTTAGGTAGTCCTGAAGTGCCTGAGGTAAAGAAGATGTAGGCCGGATCATTAGGGGAAAGGAGCGGTAGGTCTTGGCTATCCCAATTAGAAATTCGTGGTACTCCCTGTACCTCCCCTGTGTCCGAATTTACTGACAGAATTCCGCCGGGAGTCGCCCTCCGCATCCAGTCGTCGTCTTGACCCAACTGCCCGATGCAGAGAATTCTCCTGGCATGGGACTCCTGAATCAGTAAGCGCTGGCGGTTCGGTGGAAGGTTCGGGTCTAATGAAAGGAACACGCCTCCACTCATCAGAACACCCATCATGCTTGCCACAAGCCCATAGCTTTTTGGCCCTGTGACCGCTACAACTTCTCCCCTCTCGACTCCGGATTCGATCAGCGCCCAAGCAGATTGACGCGCGGAGTCATACAGTTCCTGATACTTCCAGGTGTGCCGGCCCTGACAGATTGCCGGATGATCCGGCGTTCTTTGCACCTGTCGAACAAATTGGCGGGGGACTGGTTCATAAAAAGGTTCAGGTAGTTCCGTTGTGGGATCAGGGAGCAAAGACTTGAATTGAGGCGTCACCAGAGAATACGAGCTAATTGGTTTCGTTGGGTCCAGGGTGATTTGCTCGAGCAGGCACTGCAACTGCCGCACGAACTCAGCCATCCTTGTTTGCCCAAAAAGGCTTGCGTTATATACCAGCGACAAGGTGAAACCCCGGTCCTCTTCCCAGGCATAGAGGGTCAAATCGAATTTTGATTGTGCTTCCGACCGAGTCACGGCTTCAACACTCAGATCGGGCAAGTGAGGTTTGTACGGCGGGAGAGCCCACACATTCAGCGCGACCTGAAATAACGGTGTGTGGCTCAGGCTCCGCTCGGGATTCAACTCTTCCACCAGTTTGTCGAAAGGAAGTTCCTGATGGGCAAAGGCGTCCAAAGCAACGTCTCGAACATTACGTAATAGCGTCAGAAAAGTCGGATTTCCTGAGATCTTATTGCGAAGAGCCAGTGTGTTGACGAAGAACCCGATGAGACCTTCAGTTTCAGGGCGCGATCGTCCCGCAACCGGCACACCCACGACGATGTTTTCCTGCCGGGTCAGGCGGTGAAGGAGTGTATTGAAGGCTGCCAGTAATGTCATGAAAAGGGAACAACCTTCCCGTCGGCTCAAAGTCTCCAGGGAGTCCAGCAGCGACCTCTTCAAAGTACTCTTCTGTCGGCCACCCTGATAGGTCTGAATCTCAGGCCTGGGAAAGTCCGTGGGCAGTCTCAAAACCGAAGCGCATCCGCTCAAATGCTGCTTCCAGTAGTCGAGATCTGCCTTAAGGTTCTTCCCCTGCAACCGCTGTCGCTGCCAGATAGCGTAGTCGGCGTACTGGATGGGCAGAGGAGGAAGCCGAACAGGTTCTCCGCTGATGAATCCCGAATAGTATGCTGAAAGCTCTTTCTGCAATACCAACATAGACCACGCGTCTGACACAATGTGGTGCATGCTCAGCAACAGGAGGTGCTCAATCGGAGCCAAACGGAGGAGAGTAACTCTGATGAGGGGACCACGACTGAGGTCAAAGGGCCGTTCGGCCTCTTTCTCCGCCCTTTGTTGTGCTTCAATACGGCGCCGTCCGACCTCAAATCTCTCAAAGTCAATGATAGGTATTGTGATTTCAAGCGATCGGGCGATGACTTGAACTGGCTCGCCGTTTTGTGTCGCAAATGTAGTTCGCAGAGCTGCATGCCGATCAATGATCGCATTAAAGGCTCTCTCCAGGGCCTCCACCTGCAGTGGACCCCGGAGACGCAACAGTTGATTCACGTTGTAGGCAGATTTTCCTGGCTCCAATTGATCGAAAAACCAAAGTCTCTGTTGGGCGAAGGAAAGGGGAGAACGCTCTGCTTCGCCGGAGGAGTGGGTAGCTTGAAGCAAGCTTGCCATTGGAATTGCCGAGATGTTCTCATTTGCAGTATGCGTGCGAGACGATGTCTCCTTCTTGCCAGGGGAAGAATCCAAAGAGTACTCAGAGATATGCTTGGCGGGATTAGTGACGATTTGCTCGAGCAGTTCCCTGTATCGCCGCATCATCAGACGGACTGTTTCAGGGGCAAAAAGGTCAGTGCTGTAATCCACCTTCAATTCAATTCCATTGCTGCTCTTGTGACCAACGTAGAGTCTCAGTTCATTTGCCATTGAAACCTGTTCGCGTGACAGAAGCTCCACTTGGAGTTTCTCCATCGGCAGGTCGATTTCGAAATCCGGGGCTTCGACGAATCGGCATTGGGAAATGGGATCAATGGATCCATCAGTTGGCGGCACATTCAACTGGAGGAGCTCTATGCACAATCCCCGGTGTTGGAAATCTTCCAGGACCGTTTTTCTGACTCGGTTCAGCAGGGAGAGAAACGTTGGATCGCCCGAAAGGTCGCTTCTGCAAAATACCATATTAGAAAACCATCCAATCACATCCGCAGTCTCAACCTGATCTCGATTGGAGACCGGCAAACCAACAACGATATCTGACTGTCCCGTGTAGAGATACAACAGCAATTTAAATGCCGCCAAGAGTCCCACGAACTCCGTAGTTTGCTCTTCCTTAACCAGTTTAGAAAATGACCTCTGAAGAGCAGCTGGGATCGTCACGGATTCGCGACGGGCAAGGTAAGTAGGGGTGCTGGGCCGGGAATGGTCGTATGGTAGCTTCAGGCTTGAGAGACTTTTCCCCAGGCGATGTCTCCAATACGAAACCAGCTCTTCGGAACGTTGACCTTGGAAATGCTGTCTCTGCCAAACGGCATAGTCTGCAAACTGAATTGGCAATGGTGAAAGATGGGGTTCCTCTCCCCGACAGTAAGCAGAATAAATCGTGCCCAGTTCGCGGAAGAGCACTCTCAAAGACCATCCGTCAGCTATGAGATGGCTGATAACGAAAACTAGCCAATTCTCATCTTCAGACAAACGAATCAACTTCGCCCGCAGGAGAGGACTTATATTGGGCTTGAAGATAAGAGCTCCCTCTTCTTCAGCCAAATGCCGAGCTTCTATTTGCTGGTCTGCGGGAGCCAGAAAACCAAGATCGACAACAGGCACCACGATTTCTTGCTCTGGGTTTATAACTTGGATCGGCTGGCCTTTAGGAGAGAGTGCTATTGAAGTACGCAACGACTCATGACGCACTATGAGTTCATTGAAAGCACGCTGTAAATTGGCAGTTTGCAGGTTACCGCGGAGCCGGAAGATGCGGCAAATGTTCAGTAGTTCTCTATCAAAATAGATCGATTTACGACTCCAGCAGAACTCCTGTTTAAAGGAAAGAGGGATCTCGCGGTCTCGCGGAACCGCTCTCAACGGCGCCTCTTCCACTTGTTGACCGTTGGCTTGCTCGCGCTCAATCCATTCCGCCAGACCCGCAATGGTAGGCTCATCGAATATCTTCCGTACTGGTAAATCGATCCCTAGGATGCTCCGGACTTGAGAGGCCATGCTCACTGCAAGCAGTGATTCCCCGCCAAGATCGAAAAAGTTGTCATGGATTCCAATTCTTTCCTTCTTGAGAATTTGACTCCAGATTTCTAATAGTCTCTTTTCAACTGAATTGCGTGCTGCAACAAAGATCTTTCCTGAGTCAGGACTTGCCGTCCCTGGGGCTGGCAAGCGGGTTCGGTCCACTTTCCCGTTAGACGTTAGCGGTATTGAGTCCAAATGAACAAACCGAGCCGGTATCATATATTCCGGCAGTTTCTTTTCGAGAAATTGCCGCAGTTCCTTGGTTACGGGTGGAGGCTGACCACCACGCGCAACGAAGTAAGCAACCAGACTCTTGACACCGTCCGGGCCTTGGTTGGCGGTAGCGACTGTTTGGAGGACTGAGGGATGCTCGCTCAGTGTTGCCTCGATTTCTCCCAACTCGATTCGGAAACCACGAATTTTTACCTGTTCATCTCGACGACCACGAAATTCGAGATTGCCGTCGGGGAGGTAGCGGGCCATATCCCCTGTTCTGTACATCCTTGCTCCGGGTTTTCCACTGAACGGGTCGGGGATAAACTTCTCTGCAGTCATGAGTGGCTGGTTCAGGTAGCCTTGTGCAAGCCCTTCTCCACTTGTATAGAGCTCACCGGTGACCCCGATAGGAAGCGGACGAAGGTGCGAGTCCAATACGAAAGTCCGAGTGTTCGAAATAGGGCGGCCAATTGGGACGCTAATAGAGTGCGGGTTGAACTCACGAGGAATAGGGTAGCAGCAGGTGAAAGTTGTGTTCTCGGTCGGACCGTAACCATTGATGATCCGGGTACTCGGCAAAACCTTCAAAGCCCGGGCGATATGTCGAACCGAAAGAGCCTCTCCTCCCGTCACGATCTGGCGCACGCCGCTAAGAATCTCGGGGTTCTCATCAATCACGAGGTTAAACAGGGAAGAGGTTAACCATAGGAGGCTGATTGGGTGGGTTTTCAGTTCATACTCCAAGCTACGCAAGGTAGGAATGCGATCCGGGAAGATCACCAATTGAGCTCCGTGGAGAAGGGCTCCCCAAACTTCGAATGTTGAGGCATCAAAAGAGATCGAAGAAAGATGCAGTATCCGTTCATTTGGGCCCAAACGGACATAATCGATTCCGAACAGTAGACGGACTATCCCACGATGTGTCACTGCAACACCTTTGGGCCGACCGGTTGAGCCTGATGTATAGATGACATAAGCGAGGCTGTCGGCCTGGGCGTCGCAGGTTGGATCCTGGTCAGATTCCTTGGCAATGAGATTCCAGTCTGTGTCCAGGCCAACAAGCTTCGCCACATGTCTTGTGAGGCTCTCTTGCTGGGCTGCCTCGGTCAATAACAGACGAGTTCCCGTATCATCCAGCATGAAGGCTTGGCGCTCCGGTGGATAGGCCGGATCGATCGGCACGTAAGCGCCTCCCGCTTTAAGCACGCCGAGCATAGCGACAGTCAAATTCGGCGTTCGCTCCATACATATTCCCACCATAGAACCGGTTCCGATCCCAGCCTTTTTCAAATAATGTGCCAAACGGTTCGCATTTGCGTTCAGTTGCTGATACGTCAGTACTCGTTCTCCAAATTTCAGTGCTATTGCATTGGGGGCCGTCTTTACCCGGGACTCAAAGAGATCATGAATGCAATGTTCCCTTGGATATTGA
The DNA here is from genome assembly GCA_035541995.1 of Terriglobia bacterium. GTDB lineage: Bacteria > Acidobacteriota > Terriglobia > Versatilivoradales > Versatilivoraceae > DATKMG01. The sequence goes on along the minus strand of DATKMG010000645.1, from coordinate 3,433 downwards.
ACGGAGGTCGCATTCCATCCAACTAGCAGTTGTTCCTTTTCCTTCTCGGTCAGAAATGGCAAGTCAGAGATCTGTCGCGAGGGAACGGCTACCATGGCCTCCAATAGGGTTTCCAGATGGCCCAATAAGTGCTCTATCGATTTCGCACTGAAGCGCGGACTATCGTATTCAGCGCGTAACAAGATCTGTTGGTCAAAACATCCGGTAATGACCAATGGGTAATTAGTTCTTCCGAGCAAGCGGAATTCCCTGTTCTCAAAGCCTTTGCTATGTGAGCGGAGCGCCGAATTGAGCTCGAAATTCTCGAAAACCAGGAGGCTTTCGAATAGCGGAGACGACCCACGATCCGGAATGCAGTCTTGAATCTGCGATAGAGGGGTGTGTTCGTAATCTCGCAAGCCGATCCATTGTAACCGCAGCTTCTTAAGCCATGGAATGAGGGGGATCTCGGGAGGGATTCTCACTCGCAGTGGAACAGTGTTGATGAAGAGCCCAATCATCGATTCAGCGTCCTTCAATGCGGATCGACGACATGCTCTGGTAGTTCCGAAAACCACGTCGTCCTTGCCACAGTAATGACCGAGCAGAAGCGCCCATGCCCCCTGGAGTAAAGTATTGAGCGTCAGCTCATGCTTTTCTGCCAGGTTCTTCAACTCGAGTGTAAGCCGGCCCGAAAGACGAATTGCCTTACTTCCATAGCTTTCATCTTCCTCAGTTTCAGAAACACCAACGCCGTCAATGCCTATGGGAGTCGGCAGCGTTACTCCCTCGAGTTCTGACCGCCAGAACCTTTGTGCCATACTGAAGTCTTGATTCGACAGCCAATCGACGTGGTCCTTAAAGGAACGCGGGGTTTCTAACCGGGGGGAGTCTCCGCTGCAGTATGCCTCATACAAAGCAAACAGTTCCTGGAGCAGCAACAAGCGCGACCTGCCATCGAGCAACGCATGGTGGGAAGTCCAGACCAGGCAATACTCAGCTTCGCCTAATCGAAATAATACCAGACGCATCAATGGTACTTGGGTCAGAACAAATCCCCTCCGACGGTCTGCCTTGAGATAGTCATCTAACCGATGCCGTTGCTCGCTGACCGATAGGTCTCGCCAGTCTCTAGCATCGAAAGGGAAGTGGGCCCGCCGATGTACAACTTGTAGAGATTGACCAGATGGCCCCAAAAGGAAACTGGTTCTAAGGACCGCATATCTTTCCCCCATCTGCTGCCATGCCTGTTGAAATGCCGAAGTATTCAGGTGTTCATGTAATTCCCCCACCATCTGCTGGATATACATGCCTGCTTCCGAGTTGTACAGACTGTGGAAAAGCATGCCACTTTGGAGGGGAGTCAGAGGGTAGGATTCCTCGATCTCTTGATCGTTCATCAATTTCCTTTCAGTTTCCGGATGGTAAGGAGAGTTATACCTTTCGTTGTCGTTGGAACTCTCCGGTCTTGAAACGATTGACCCCTAGACAGCATTTTAATAACCAAAGGGCTTCTATGCCCCAGATCACATATCCTATTGATTTTGTTGCGGATAGATGGAATACGAGCAGTCATAAGCGAGTAGCCAAAATATGGAGGGAAAATCTTTTCCAGTTTTGGTTAAGGAAGGAGACTTAATTACACTCCCCGGACGGCACGCTGGTCTATCTTGAAGGTGGCACCCGCGCCTCGGAACAGTTGGTATGGAAGAGCCGAACCGGCGCGAAGCTCGGAGTCGTTGGCCAGCCCCAGGAACACATCTCTGCCCCTCAGAGACAGGATAAATGAACTCACGTGGGGGGAGTAAGAGGTGGTTTCGCCCATCCGCGTGCAAAAGCCGCCGAGACGAAATTCAACTCTGCGCTACAGGTTGTTGCCTAATGAGGGCGGGCGGATCCGAGTGTCGACGGAAGGCGGCCGAGCGCCACCCTGGTCCCCGAAGGGGAATTGTCTCCTCTAGCGCCAGGGTTTGGCCATGATGGCCGTGGACGTGATGGGCCGCGACCCTCTCGTGATAGGTCGTCGCCGCAGGCTGTTCGAGGGCGGATGGGATCTGCCGCCAGACTTAGGAATTCAAATAGGCCGCGCCGGGCACGGCCCCTTTTGTCGTTCGAATCACGGGTCCGGAACGTCTGATGCGTTTGGGCAAAGAGCATTCCCGCGGGCTTCACGCATCAGAACCCCAGATGGTTGCTGCCGGTCCGGACTTCGCCTTTGCCGCGCGTGCCGATCATGTAACGAGTACAATACAGGTCCGTGCAGAGAAACGACCCGCCTCGATGTACACGCCTTGGTTCATCCGGCTCACTCGGGTCAAAGCCGGAAACCGGGCCTTGCGGGTTACGCGCCACACCCCCCTGTACCGCCAGCGTCGCGTAAGTGTCGGGGCCGTACCAATCGCTGCACCACTCCCGCACGTTGCCGGCCACATCGTGGAGGCCGTAACCATTCGGCGAATACTGCGCGACGGGTGCAAGGCCCTTAAAACCGTCTTCGCCCTCGTCGCCATTCTCCACGGGGAAATCGCCCTGATAAACGTTCGCCTGCCACTTGCCGCCGGGCTTCAACTCGTCGCCCCAAGGATACGGTTTGCCGGCAAGGCCGCCACGCGCGGCGAATTCCCATTCCGCTTCCGTGGGCAGGGGTTTGCCTGCCCACTTTGAGTAAGCTTCGGCGTCCTCAAAGGCAACATGAACGACCGGGTAATTCTCGCGACCCTTGATGTTGCTCTTCGGCCCTCGGGGATGGCGCCAGTTCGCGCCAGCTACGTAGCTCCACCATTGATAGTGATTGTCCAACGGGACGGGTTTGGGCGTCGGCGCGAAAATATTGGCTGGGAGGCAGGGATTCGAACCCCGATAGGCAGATCCAGAGTCTGCAGTCCTACCGTTGGACGACCTCCCAGCTTATGCAATTATGTACCATCACCAGGAGAGGTTTGTCAACCGAAGATCAAAAGAAAGAAAGCACTTACAACAAGACCCGGGATTGTGATTCGCTCGATTCGCCCTCCCAGTCGAGATGATTCCTTTCATTGAAATGCGGTTTTGGAGGGCCGAACTCTGTGAGGCCGATTGTTTCTTGTCGGTCACTCCGGCCTCGTGGAACTCGGCCCTCCAGTATTTTCATCGACCGTGGCGACCTGAATTGGTGATGGGCCACATTTATGAAAATGCGACTGCGTTTCGGGCAGTAACCGTGGGGCTGTGAACCTTTTAAAAGCCCACGATTGATTCAGGAAGCGAGTCAATCGTGGCTACCCATACTGTTCTCATCTGCGGTGGTGAGCCGGAAATGGTCATGGGGCACTCTCTCTCTTGAAAATCCTTTTTAGTGTGGGAGCCGATCTCCGAGCGGCGACCATAATTTGGCCGAGGACTTCGCCGCGCGGAGCGCGGCTCCCACATTGATATTTTCATGTTACGTGGTGCCCCTCCGAGGGGCATGAAAGGC
>DATKMG010000644.1:0-15830 GCA_035541995.1 Terriglobia bacterium | reverse complement strand
TGCGGCACCGTGGTTGGATAATAAAGGAAGAAAGGTCTGTCCTTGTGTTCCCTGATAAATCTCAATGCCTGCTCGCCGATAAGATCCGGGGCGTAATCCTTCCCAGTATATCGTGCGTAACTTGCGGGATCGTCGGGATCGGCCCCAGGCGGAAGCGCCTGATGAGCGGAGAATGCCGGGTTCTTCAGCATGACCTTGCGGTTATCGTCCCACAAATAAGGGGGATAGTAGTTGTGTGCGACGGCCTGGCAGTTGAAGCCGAAAAAGCGGTCGAAGCCCTGCAGCAACGGGCTCCCAGGGCTGTCGATCGGTCCCAGGCCCCACTTGCCAAACCCACCCAGTGTATAACCCAGCTCTTTGATGATTAAAGGAAGCTTCAAGTAACTCGCAGGGACTGGTTCCTGCCCCTCGGGATACCCTCGCGCCTGTTGGTTGTCCCGAATGTAAGCATGTCCGGGATGGAGTCCCGTCATAAGCACACACCGTGAGGGTGCGCAAACGCAGTTCCCAGAGTAATGCGCAGTGAAGCGCATGCCCTCCGCAGCCAGGCGATCGATGTTCGGAGTGCGGATGTACTTCTGCCCATAACAGCCCAGGTCTCCGTAACCCAAATCATCTGCAATAATAAAAATGATGTTGGGCTTCAATACAGTCTTTGCCGTTTCATGCGATCGGGTCGCACAATTTGTCGCCAGCAACAGGATGGCGAGCAGGCAGCTTTTTGTTTCGGTCCAACGCTTCATGATTGCACCTGCTTTCAACTTAACCTGCAATTCTCACCACAAAGACCCTAAGACACCAAGGCAAACCCGATGCTGCCAATCAAATACGGTCCATCGTTATTCTCACTCTTCTCACCCTCCGTCAGACTGGTAGAACAACCCCAGATCATATCGCTTACAGCGTCCGGCAGGCGAGGCACTTGAGCTTATTCTTTGTGTCTTTGTGCCTTGGTGGTGAGAATCCGGGTTAAGTGTAGACAGCCTTGGAGGTAATTGACCTCCGTGCCAACTCGGAGCAAGATACCCATTCCAGACTGTTTCCGAAGACTTTTTGGATTCGCTCGGCTAGAGCGCAGAGGCCGTCCAATCCCAGTGCGGTTCCTTGAGTGTAAAGGGATTGCCAGTGTGTCAGGAGAACAACCGGGGCTTTCGCTTCCATCAACTCGCGAATCCGCCCGCTGCGCCCATCGGCCGATACCACGCGGTCGATGCCCTCATTGATGAATTGCAACCTGTCGGCGCGAGTCGGCTTCTCCATGCTCCAGAAAATGTCTTCCGCGTTGGCCGGTACGCTGACAACGATCTGCCCGCGCTCAGGCGCCTCGTACTCTACTGAACATTGCCTGGGCTTCCCCCAACCCGTCATGTGCAGGAAATACCAGGTCAGCTTTCGCTCAAAGGTTTTCCACTGTGCCTCGGCCAGGGCCTGGGCATACTTCTTCTCCACATCAATGCCCGAGACCCAGGGCGAAGTGATGCCGGTTGCCATCAATCCAACATTCTTGAGGATCGTAAACGCCAGAACAAAATATTCAACAATTTCTTTTATGGGCGCCTGGGAGATCCATACGTCTTCGTAAATGTGCTGGTATTCCCCCGTTTTGAGATTGTAAGCCCGTAGATGGGTCAGGAACTCCGGGGTAATGTCGAATCGGGGCGCGATCCTCTCGCGCACCAGTTTCAAGAAGGCTTCAAGGTGATCCTGGGGCACACGCTTCAGGGACTGGTCAATTCGTCCCAAGCAGCTTGGCATTGGGATGATTGTAATTTTCCCTCGCAGATCGAATCGGTCAAAAGTTTCGGCCACCCGCCGCGTGAACTCCGCGGGTACGAGGAAGGGTGTCTCATATCCAGGAATCTCGTAAAACAGTGGGTCCACGGGCGCGCCGTCATCAATGATGAGGGATATCGGAGTCTTGCCAGACGTGCCAGCTCCAGCGGGTGAGCCACGGCTGCCCACGGCATTCCCGTCTACCCTTGGTTCTGATGTCAAGACCTTTCCCATGACGGCCGACATTATTCCTGTCTCTATGCCCACTCCGACCTGCTTTAACCAACGCCTGCGGGACATGGAATTCCCTCCCGCTGGGCTCCTGAGGGGAGGTTTCTGCAGAAAGAATTCGTCCTTTGGAATCCCCAGAGCTAACTTGGATTGATTGTTTGGCATATGAAATCCAGTCCTCTCTCTTGAAAATGCCTTTTTAATGTGGGAGCCGCCCTCCGAGCGGCGATTGGTTTTGAGGTTGAGAAGCCGCAGCCTTGAGATTCGGCTTCGCGGAGCTCAGCCCTCCACAATTTTTATGACGCGTGGCGCCCCTCTGGGGGCATGATAGGCTCTTATGAAACTCGAGGTTACACATACCATATCAATTAAGAACGTGCCGACAGCCCAAAGGCTACGACCGATATGAGGTTCAGTAAAGAGCAAAATCTCATTGGCATCTTTTATGGAGTACGCCGGCACAGCATGGGACGACGACCCCATGCGGCGACGGCGCTTTGGCTCGGACGGCAAGGCAGGCTATGGATTGGCGATCCGATCTGGGCACCCGAATCCAAAGCGGTGTCGCGCACGGGGCTGTCTCCCCGCGCTTGCCACCGCAGTCCAAGACGCAAATCCAGGCTGGCAATTCTGCTAATCCGAAGGATGGCCAGCCATTTGTGGTATGATCTGCAGCCTATGTATTGAACGATCTCCGACTTTGCTGTGTCGGATCGTATGACTCAAGGGCGGGAGCATTGCGCCCATGAGTAATACACAGGCAGAGTCCCCGGCGGACTCGGAATTGTGACGGCTGCGATTCCGGAGAAGTCGAGCATCCACCGCAATCAAGCACTACAAAACCAAAAAGGACACACTCTTCGATGTCAAACAGAGGAAGGCTTCTTCTGATCTTGCTGGTGGCCACTAGTCTGAATCCTGCCCTCGCCAAATCGCCGTCCGAATTGGCTTTGGCCCAACCCATGTTGCTGAAGGAGGACTGGAGAGTCCAAACTTCCAAAAAGGTCGGCGTGAAAGGTGAAAATGTATCCACGATTCAATACAGAGCTGATGACTGGTACCCGGCCTCCGTTCCCAGCACCGTTCTGAATTGCCTAATCGAAAACAAGGTTTATCCGGATCCTTATTATGGAATGAATCTGAGATTGATCCCAGGGATGGGGTATCCCATCGGCGAGAATTTTTCAAACCTTTCGATGCCACTCGATAGCCCCTTTGTTGTGCCTTGGTGGTACCGGAAAGAATTCCGAATTCCAGCCAGTTACGAGGGGATGTTTCCTCGCCTGCACTTCGATGGGATCAACTTCAGGGCCAACATCTGGCTGAACGGAGTCCAAATTGCCGACAACAAGAAGGTTGCGGGATCATTTCGCCTCTACGAGTTTGACATTAGCCCAACCGCAAAATACGGCAGGGACAATGTTCTGGCGGTGGAAATCTTCCCCGCCCAGGCGGATGACCTGGGCATTACCTGGGTCGATGTTAACCCTTGTCCCCCGGATAAGAACATGGGCCTTTGGCGCCAGGTGTACCTGACTGCAAGCGGACCCGTCGTGATCCGGTACCCCCATGTGGTCTCTCGCCTTGAGCTCCCTTCATTAACGAAAGTACACCTCACAGTCACGGCCGAATTACAGAACGCAAGCTCCCAGACTGTCCATGGCCGTCTAAAGGGGCAGATTGAAGACATCCACTTTGACCAGGAGGTGGAAATCGAAGCTCGGAAGTCTAAAGTCGTCACATTTACACCGGATCGTTTTCCCCAGCTCGATATCGCCCGACCGCGGGTGTGGTGGCCAGCTCAGTTTGGTCCACAGAACTTGTACAAGTTGGTCCTTGGATTCGAAGCAGACGGGAAGATTCTCGACCGTCAGCAAGTTCGATTCGGGGTCCGGGATGTCAGCTCCGAGTTGAGTGAGGCCGGGCATCGGATTTTCAAGGTCAACGGAAAGAAGATCCTGGTCCGGGGAGCCGGATGGTGGTCCGACATGTTATTGCGCTCTTCCCCTGAAAGACAAGAATGGGAAATCCGTTATTTTCGGGATATGAATCTCAACGTCTTGCGAATGGACGGCAAGTTCGAGGACGAGAACTTCCTGAACATGTGTGACCGGTACGGCCTGCTGCTCATGCCGGGATGGTGTTGCTGCGATCATTGGGAAAAATGGGACACCTGGAAAGAGGAAGACTACACCATTGCCGTCGAATCGCTCAGGGACCGTCTGCGCGAGTTTAGGAATCATCCTTCAGTTCTAGCCTGGCTGAACGGGGATGACAATCCTCCCCCTCCGAAAGTTGAGAGAGCTTACATCGAGATCCTGAAGGAGAACCAATGGCCTGTCCCTTTCCTTTCGTCAGCGACTGCTAAACCCAGCACGCAGGAAAGCACAGGCCTGAAGATGACGGGGCCGTATGACTATGTTCCCCCCTCTTACTGGCTGGTCGATAAGGAACACGGCGGAGCGTTTGGATTTATTACAGAGACTAGTCCCTGTCCGCTTGTCCCCCCTGTCGAGAGCCTCAAGAAATTCATCCCCAAAGACCATTTGTGGCCGATCGACGAATATTGGGACTACCATGCCGGTGGCGGAGTCTTTAAGGACATCAAGCTTTTTCAGCAGGCGCTGAATACCCGTTATGGCACTGCGAGTGATTTGAGCGATTTCGTAATGAAGGCCCAGTTGATGGCTTATGAAGGCGAACGGGCCATGTACGAGGCATATGGAAGGAACAAGTACCATTCCACCGGTGTGTTGCATGAGATGCTGAACAATGCCTGGCCATCGCTGATCTGGAACCTTTACGATTTCTACCTTCGTCCCGCCGGCGCGTATTTCGGCACTAAGAAAGCTTGCGAGCCCTTGCATATCCAGTACTCCTTCGACGACCGTTCAGTCTTTGTCGTGAACTCGGTTGACCACGCATTCAAGAGTCTCATAGCCAAGGCAGAAGTCTGGGACCTGAAACTCAACAAGCGATTCTCTAAGGAAATTCCTCTGGATGTTCCCCTTGACAGCAGTACGAAGGTAGTGGATATCCCCGAATTACAGGAATTGACAACAACTTATTTTATTTACCTGACCCTTCAGGACTCGGGCGGGACGACAGTCAGTACGAACCTTTACTGGCTTTCCACTAAGCTCGATGTCCTCGACGAAGGCGGCACTACCTGGTATTACACACCTGCACGCTCGATGGCGGACCTGACGGAACTTAGACCAATGCCCACGATCAAGCTCAAAGTCACTAGCAGGACAGAATCTCATGGAGACGAGAATTTGACGCGCGTCACAGTTGAAAACCCCGGTCCGCATTTAGCTTTCTTTATTCGATTGCAGGTGAGGAAACAAAAGGAGGAAGAAGAGGTCCTCCCAGTACTCTGGTCCGACAACTATTTCTCCCTCATGCCCGGTGAGAGGAGGGAGTACAAGGCAACCTATCCTGGAAAGGAATTGCGGGGAGCCAGTCCATTGGTCCAAGTCGCAGGCTGGAACGTGGCAGATGAATCCTTCTAATTTCAACGCCTGACCGCAGCGTCAGGCATACGCAGTCCTCCTATCGACGCCACGGTCCGAATCAGATCTTCTTTAGGGAGTCGCAGGGTATAGCGCTACCCTTCTGTCCCGAAGGGACCGAGGAAAGGGGTGGCGCGAAAATCGCGTCACCCCTGGATTCTCATCCCTCGCCTGATCCGACCCCGGAAGGGCTGGCGGAGAAAGTTGTCACTATATTGTACAAATATCAGTAATTCGGACGACCTAATCTATTCCCTTTTCAGGAGTCCCATGATCTTAGCAGGATACGTGCCGAAACTTTCTATCTCAACTTCTTCTTTCTTGTTCCAACGGATCTTAGCAGCCCCAATCAAGCTGCCTCCTCCCTTACCTTCGTCGTCGACAAACATTTCCATGTAAGTGAACTTGTAATCCAGCGACCGGCCGCCTTGGCGAAGTTCATAAAAAGAAGGAGTTCGTTCAAAAAGAGCTTTAATGACGCGCCCCTTCTCGCCCTTCCCGATTCGCACTGCGAGCAAGTCGTATGTCCATTTGGTGAGGTTTAACCCCCGGGTCTGGGGATTGGCGCTGTCCAGCTTGAACCAGCCCAGCTTGTTCTTTTCAATCGCCTTCAGTAAGCCGTCCTGCCCTTCGGTTTTCAGAATTTCCACATCTCTCAGGGCATCTTCGTCGGAAGTCGCTCCGTGGATTTCGACCGTAAAGGGGATGGATTTTCCTCCGAGAGTTCCACCGATACCCACTAGTGTCCCGGTGAAAACTTCCTTGGGAACGTCAACAGCATTCAACAATGCCGGAACCACAAGGGTCAGAACAAATAGCCCCAAACAACATAGCCACCAGAGAATCTTCCTGACTTTCATTCTTTGCCTCCGTTCAAAGATGGATTTGCAGAAAAAAGATGAACCCCAGTGATATCGTTCGCACTCGCCGGTTCTTTTCACCAATTGGAAAAATGCCAAGCAGTCCCCGAGCGTGTAAGAAATCCTTAAGAATCAACTTTGATAACAAAGAGGAAGCAGGCTAATAAATGTGAAGTGTAACGAGAAAGCCCACGAGTTGCAACCATTGGGGAAGGGGTGGCTACGTCGTGCCCCTTCGAGAGGCGTGAGAGGCTCTTTTGAAATTCTGCGAAGGACTTGATATCATCCCGTACTATATGATATGGTTGGCCATATGAAGACAACCATACAGATACCAGATAGTCTTTACAATGAAATGCGGAAGTTGGCACAGCGGGAGCAAAGAACAATGAAGGCCATTGTCGAAGAGAGTCTCCGCCGGACCATTTCTGAGCGCCAGCGGAGCAGGCGTTTCCGACTCCGAAAAGCCACATTCAAGGGCAAGGGGCTGCAACCTCACCTCGCGGGAACATCCTGGGACCAAATTCTCCACTTGAGCTATGAAGGACGGGGCGCATGATCGCTTTAGATAGTAACCTTCTGGTTTACGCACATCGGGAGGATTCACCGTGGCATGACACCGCTTACGCCAGGACGGTCGAATTGGCTGAGGGCCGTGCACCCTGGGCGATACCATGGCCTTGCCTTCACGAGTTCCTCGCCATCGTGACGCATCCGCGAATCTATAATCCGCCGACGCCTCTGGAAAACGCCATCGACCAGCTCGAGGCCTGGCTTGAATCGCCGACTCTGGTCTTGCTTTCTGAATCAGCGGACTACTGGCAGTTGCTGCGAGCAACCCTCCTGAGCGGGCGCGTATCGGGTCCCCAGGTGCACGACGCACGCATTGTAACCTTATGTCAGCAGCACGGAGTGAGTGAGCTGTGGTCTGCCGACAGGGATTTTGGCCGCTTTCCTGGTCTGACTGTTCGAAATCCATTGGCTGGCTAATCAGTTGGCAACTCGTGCCATCCGGCGGCATCGGGAGATTTACCGTCAGTGAAATCGCGTCCTTGAAGAGCGACAGTAGGGACCTTTCTCTGCGGATAACCTGCCAGCATTTACAGTTACTGACAGAGGTCTCTCTTCACTAGCATAAAGGACCTTCAGACTTACTCTCGCAACAAATAGAGAAAAGGAGGGAGCACAAGTGCATGGCATGAAGGGAATTCTAATGGTGTTGTTTGTGGTGTTTTTGGCCCCGTTCAGAGAAACAACGACCGCCGCCTCGGCCACTGTCTTGCCGGCGGGGACCCAGATTACGGTACGCCTGATTGATAACATCGACTCGACCAAGACGTCACCGGGCCAGCGCTTCCGGGCCAGTGTCGACGATCCGATCACCGTTGGCGACCATGTGGTCATCCCGCGTGGTGCTGATGCTACAGTGCAAATCGTGCAAGCCAAAGGGTCAAGCGAGCTTTCGATCAAGCTCTATGATGTTACTGTAAAGGGAAAGCCCTACGACGTCGCCAGTGATCTTTCGGAGGTGAAGGCGCCGGGCAAAGGTAAGAAGACGGCGAGACGGGCCGTCGGTCTCGGGGCCATCGGCGCCGGAATCGGCGCGATAGCAGGCGGGGGATCAGGAGCTGCTATCGGGGCTGCCGCCGGGGCAGGCCTTGGAGCTCTGAGCGGCCAGGCTTCCAAGTCGAAAATCCAACTTCCATCGGAGACCCGAATGAGCTTCATCCTCAGGTCGCCGCTGCCACTAAATTGAGTCAAGTCATCTTAAGGAGAAAAACTAATGATGAGAAGAAGCGCCTATTTCGTTGCATTGCTGGGATTGCTACTCGCAACCGGAGCAGCTCTTTGGGCCCAGAATGCACAGTTGACGCCGGACCAGGAGGCGAATATCAAAGAATACGTCGACCTGCTCAGGACAGACGTCAAGACTCAGAAAGTATCCATCATCACTGACATGATGCAGTTCAGTCCGCAAGAGGCCTCCATTTTCTGGCCGATTTACACTCAGTATGATACCGACCTGACCAAGCTGGCTGACGAGCGGTTGCAATTGATCAAGGATTACGCGGCCAACTACGGCAAATTGACTGACGCCAAGGCCGACGAACTGATCACCAAATCAGCCGATATCCTGGGCCGCAGACTGGAGCTTCAAAAGAAGTATTATCAGATCTTCCGCGAGAAACTAGGGGCATTGAAAGCGGCCAAATTCACTCAAGTGGAGCACCAACTGCTGCTGATCATCGATCTTCAAATCGCCTCCAGCCTTCCGGTGCTCGAATAGAAACATCAGGCTGAAAAGGAGGGTTGAATCATGAAGCTGCACGAAAGGGGCACTCCCTTTTTTTCAATGGTGCTCCGACTTCTCACTTCGGCAATAGCGTTGGTCGCCGCGCTCTTTTGCGGGGCGATCATGCAGGGACAAGACTCTGATCCTGCGCAGGCTAAGGAGCAACTTAAACAAAAACTCGCAGCCGTCAGGCAGTCGATAGCCGAAAATCAGAAAGCTCTCAGGCAATACACCTGGGTGGAGGACACGGAAGTAAGCCTGAAAGGTGAGGTAAAGTCCAAGAAACAGGCAAACTGCGCCTTTGGGCCGGACGGCAGGGTGATCAAGACACCCGTCGGAGAACCCAAGGAAGGAGGACGGAAGGGCCTTAAGGGCAAGATGGTTGAAAAGAAGGTCGATGAGTTGAAGGATTACATGGACCGTGTCAAGAGCCTGATTAGCCGCTATGTTCCACCAGATTCCGCCAAGATGCAGCAAGCCTTCCAGGCCGGTAAAGCGGCCCTCGATCGCAATCCTGAGGCTGGCAAGGCTGAATTGGCTTTTACAAACTATGCCAAGAACGGCGATCGGCTGGCCCTCGTTTTCGATACGGCGGCCAGGAAGATCAGTACAATCAACGTGAATACCTACCTGGACGAGCCGAAGGACACGGTGACGCTCTCGGTTCGTTTCAATACTCTGCCTGATGGTACCAGCTATGTTGAGGAAGTACTTCTGAATGCGACTGCCAAGGAGACCCAGGTAAAAGTGACCAACTTTGGTTATAGGAAGGCCGGGGCCTAGTCATCATAGTATTACGCTTACAAATGGCTCTTGCGCTCTGGTGGTACCATCATGAGCGGTGTGACCTTTAGAATTTTACTGTTGGAGTTCTGTACGCTTTTGCCTTAGGTCCGCAAGGAAGGAGAAGAGGCCAGAGCCTGCGAGGCGGGCACTCGTGGCAATGAGTGCCCGGCGAACGCCGCCCTGGGAAGGATAGATTTCGAGCCAGAGCCGTTGTCAACTGTCTGCACTTGCAGGTTGGTCATCCAAACCATCCCGGGGAACCTGCTGAAAATTACAGTTTCCCGTTTTCTTGCATTGTGGCAGAATCTTCTTCCAGCAGGGTGTCTTCACATGGATAAAATGTCCAGCCGGGCCAGATGGTTGCGCTACCTCGAGCGGTTCCTGTTCGTCGTCGGGGCAATCTTGCTCACCACCTACGTAGTGGCAAGAGTTCATAGTCAGCTCTCGTCCCGTCTTGCTGTGGAGCAATTTAAAGCGGCACAGTCGGCGGACCCGCACAACGCTCCGGATTCAGGACTGCTCTGGACCGGCCAGGAGGTTGACTTCGGGCTTTGGGACGAAAAACGTATTCAAGCGTACAAGGATAGCCTGCTGATTAAAGCAGATACTCCTCTGGCCGTGCTCCGCATTCCTCAGATTCACCTTGAAGTTCCCGTCTTCGACGGGACGGATGAGCTGACACTCAATCGGGGCGTCGGGCGAATTGTTGGTACATCAAGGTTTGGCCAGGTAGGCAATGTGGGGATAGCAGGCCACCGGGACGGGTTTTTCCGAGGGCTGAAGGACATTGCAGCGGGCGAAAGGGTCGATTTGGTCACGCCACGGCGAACCGACACGTATGTCGTAGACAAAGTCGAAATCGTGGATCCGGATGATGTACACGTCCTCGAGCCCACGGCTGTTCCTTCTTTGACCCTTGTGACTTGCTACCCTTTTTACTTTATCGGCAGCGCACCCAAGCGTTACATTGTTCATGCGTCGATTGCGGACGCCGATCAATCGAAGGACGGCCCCAGGGACCAATCCCGGGCCGAATTTACTAAAACTAACCAAAAGGAGAGACAGAAATGAGTGCACGAAGACTCACGGTTGTACTGCTGGCTGCTATCATGGTATGCGCCGGCGTCTCAGTGGTTTTGATGGCTCAGCAAACCTCGACGACCCAGACTGCGAAGGGAGCCCCTACCAAGGAAGTTAAGGTAGAGCGCGGAGAAGTGGTGTACGTTTCGGGCAACGAAGTGGTTGTCAAGATGGAGAATGGGGAAATCAGGCACGCCACGGTGCCCGACAGCACCCGGGCCACCGTGGATGGCAAAGAGGTGTCCGTCCACGATCTCAAGCCGGGCATGAAACTGCAACGGACCATCACCACCACGACGACGCCGCGGCTGGTCACCACGGTGACTACCATCCAAGGCAAAGTATTCCATGTCAATCCTCCCAACACGGTGATCCTGACGCTGGGGGACGGAACCAACAAACAATACAAGATTCCCAAAGACCAGAAGTTCATGATCGACGGCCAGGAGAAGACAGCCTTTGACCTGCGCAAAGGAATGAACGTGTCGGCAACGGTGTTGACGCAAGTGCCGGAGACGGTGGTGGCGCAGCAGAAAAAAATAACCGGCAGCGCGCCGCCGCCGCCGCCAACGCCCCCGATGGAAGGGGCCATGCTAATCGAGGATGTGCCGGCTCCCAAGGCGGTTGCGGCAGCCGAGCCTGCTCCGATGCCAGCCCCGGCCGCAGCTCCAGAGCCTGCTCCCAAGAAGCTGCCCAAGACGGGAAGTCCCATGCCACTCGTGGGCTTGCTCGGACTGCTGGCTTCCGGCCTGTCCTTCGGGATTCGGATGCTGCGCCGGTCGTAACCCTCTCTAGGAAATGCAGGTTTTGGTAGCCGCGACAAACTGCTTTTGGTTTGTCGTGGGCTCTTGAACACATATGAAAAGCCCACGATGAATTCAGAATACTAATTCATCGTGGCTACCCCTGCCGTTTTCATCTGCGCTTGCTCTTCCGCGGGTCGCGCAGACTTACTGGTGTTCGGCATGTCTGCGATTCGGTCCGCGGATACTGCAGGAGACGCAATAGCTGCACCATTAGTGTGTCCAGCCCTTGCGGTGCAGACCTTGGCCTAAATTGACACCACGGGGCGCCGACACGAACTCGTAATGATAAGGGTAAAAATGAGGAATCGATGAAGCCCTGGCGCTTCCTGTGGTGTCTCTGCCTTTTGACGTACCCCGTCAGTGCTTTCGCCCAAAAGGTGATGGTGGATTTTGACAAGAACGCCTCTTTCCAGAAGTACAAGACATTTACCTTGAAGGAGGGGTCTGTACCAGGTAATCCCCTTGCCAGCCAACGAATCCATGATGCGGTAGAGATACAGCTTGGCTCCAAGGGATTTCGCCGGGCGATGGGCTCCGATTCGGATCTGCTGGTGGTTTATCATGCCAGCACGCATGAAGACATCAGCTTAAGCACCTATTACAGCAGTTGGGGACCGGGCTGGTATCCTTACTGGGGTATGCCGATTTCTACTACTGTCACGACCTCAGTGGACACCCAGAAAAAAGGGACGATGGCTATTGACATATGGGATGCTAACACCAAGAAACTGCTCTGGCGCGGAACTGCCCAGGACTCGATTTCAGACAATCCTCAGAAGAACGAAAAAAAGATCAAAAAAGCCGCTGCGAAAATGTTCGAAGATTTCCCACCGAAGCCGAAGCAATGACTTGTTACGCGATCTTTCCAGTGTCTTTCGGTCGCGCCGCATATGACCAACCTTTAGCTCTTTGCAGAATCAGCTTTGAAACCGGGGCGCAACCATTCCATGGCCCGAAAGTCTCCAATCATCTTTGACGCACTGAAATGGGCCTGAATCTATTTTGACTATGACCCGCCAGCCCAGGAGAGAGAATTTCGTCCAAAAGCATCTAGATTCGGCCAGCCGAATGGGTGAGATTCTTTTTGGCCTGATCATGGTGCTGAGTGTCACCCTCACTGCGGGACTGACCGTGGCCGAGGGCAAAGAGGGAGTTAGCCAGGTCCGGCGCACCGCAATAGGCTGCAAGATAGACTGGGATATTATCGATGGCATTATGTATGGGCGCAATATGCCAATGCCAACCGCCTAGGGGCGGGTCTCACGATGGTTGCCATTGGTCTCACGCTGGTTGGTGTAGCCGTTCTTCTAGGGGGATGATGATTGTACGCATGGTCGCAGCTTTGGCCATAGCCCTGGTTCTCCTGACCAGCGAAATGTCAGGCCAGAACTCCACCGGCAGCCCGTCCGATGCCTCCTCGGAGCCCGCCATCAACACTTGGTCATTCTCCGCCTCCGCCTCTACTTATTTCGTGCCTCACTCGCATGTCTATGCGAGTCCGGTTTTCACAGCCGATCATGGATGGCTTCACCTGGAAGCCCGCTATAACTATGAAGCCCTCAAAACAGGCTCGACGTGGATAGGATATAACTTCAAGCACGGGGAAAAGTGGGTCTTGGAGGTGTCCCCGATGGTTGCTGGTGTCTTTGGAGACCTCGATGGGATCGCGCCAGGCTGGAACCTTTCACTCAGCCATGGGAAGTTCGAACTTTCCAGCCAGAATGAATTTGTCTTCGACCTCAGGGATCGTTCCGGGAATTTCTTTTACTCCTGGGCCGAATTCTCCTATTCCCCTTTGGATTGGTTTCGGTTTGGGATCGTGAGCCAGAGGACCAAGGCCTACCAGACAGACCTAGACATACAGCGTGGCTTGCTGGCGGGTTTCTCCTACAAGAAAGTGAACCTCACCACCTACGTCTTCAATTTCGGCTGGACCGATCCGACGGTAGTTGTAACGATTGGTGTCGATTTTTGAGCCGGTAGCCTGGAATCGGTATACAAGCTGTCGTCAAACCATTGTCATTGATTCTGTGACTCAAACGATTAGAATGGTCGCCTGTCTGTTTCATTCGACAGAGTCTTGTGGCCAAGAAAAGTTTATTCTTACCGATTAACTTTGAGGTCAAAATCTATGAGTGCTCCTCCTCAGATTCAATCAGTGGCCTTCCGCCAGGCCGGATTGCGGAGTGAACGAGTCCGGATCATCGGTATCCTAACCACCCTGGCCGTGGGCACTTTGGTTGGAATCCTTCGTATCTGGCTGGTGCATGCTCCCCAGGAGATCAGCCTTTTTCCCTGGTTGCTGCTGGTGGTGGGCATTATGGCCGGCTATGAATGGCTGATGCTGTCGTTGGTTGCGAAGAAGATCGCCGCCCAGGAGGATGTAGATGTTTGGACCCTTAGGCTGAACCATTTCATTGAAACCCTGTTCCCGACGCTGGCCCTGGTGTTGGCCACGATGAATCCCATTGTCGGCCCCTACCGGGCGCTGGTTTCCCCCATAGCCCTGCTTTACTTCTTTTTTATTATTCTTTCTACACTGCGCCTGGACCCCGGGCATTGCCGGCTGACTGGATTGTTCTCCAGTGGCGGTTACGTGGCTGTCTGCGCCTTCACATTGTTGCAGTATCCCGCAGCGAACAGGATTTATGCTCCTGGAACCTTCAGTGCCTATGCCACATTGATCCTTTTAGGTGGATTTGTGGCAGGGGCCGTAGCCGGAGAAATTCGCAAGCATGTAATCGCCTCCTTGCAGGAAGCGGAGACACGCCGACAGATGGAGCGAATTGAACAGGACCTTAATATTGCCCGCAATATTCAGCAAGGCCTCCTGCCGAGCAAGCCGCCGTTGGCGGATGAATTCGACATTGCGGGTTGGAACCATCCTGCGGATGCCACCGGGGGAGATTACTACGACTGGCAGGAGTTGCCTGATGGCAAGGTGGTCATCTCCCTGGGCGATGTGACCGGCCACGGAATCGGTCCAGCCCTCATGATGGCTGCCTGTCGTGCATACGCCCGCGCCGGCTTTGCCTCCTCCGGCAATCTCGGTGACGCGGTCAGCCACCTCAACCGTCTCTTGGTGAATGACCTCCCGGAAGAACGGTTTGTCACTTACGTGGCTGCACTTCTTGATCCTGCCCTCGCGCGGTTTGATATCAGTTCGGCCGGGCACGGTCCTCTACTCCTTTACAGGGCTGCCGCTGATCAATTTGAAGAAATCGAGGCCCAGGGCATCCCGCTAGGATTGTTCAACGGGTTCCTATATAATCCGCCACGACAGTATGAAATGGCGCGGGGCGACATGTTGGTGTTGATGACGGATGGATTCTTTGAGTGGGCAAATGCGCAAGACGTGGATTTTGGTATCTCCAGGGTGCAGGAATCTTTGCGCGCCTCCCGCGGCCTTCCGGCTGCGGAGATCATTGCCCGATTGTATGCCGATGTGAAGCAGTTTTCAGGTGGCACTCCGCAGGCCGACGATCTGACAGCTGTGGTGATTAAGCGGACAACTGTGGCCTGAACACCTTTGGAGATCGGGCCTCTCCCGTATCGTTTGAATTCACACCTAAAGGAGGAAGTATGCGTTATTGCAGGGTTTTGCTTCTATTTGTATTTACCGGTTTGCTGTATGCCCAGGTTCCAGTTGATAGGGCCTGGTCGATACTTTCCACAGGTGCCAGTGATAAGAGTTTTCAAAAACGCACACAAGCGACTCAGGCACTGGGATTGCTACCTCACGATCAAAAGGCAAGAGAAATGGCCGAGAAGGCTCTGGGGGACGAACGCGGGGAGGTGCGAGCCGCAGCCGCTGAAGCACTGGGATTGATCGGCTACAAGGAATCCGCTCCCAAGCTCATCAAGGCAGTGGACGATAAGGAGGCCAGCGTTGTCTTCTCCGCAGCCAATGCCCTTTTTGCATTGGGGGACCCGGCTGCCTATCGGGTGTTCTATGCGGTTCTAACAGGACAGAAGAAGAGTGGGGAGGGGTTAATGGATTCCCAAATGAAAATGCTGAAAGATCCCGCCGCTCTTTCTAAGTTGGGTTTTGAGGCGGGCATCGGCTTTATCCCATTTGGCGGAATCGGGTATAAAGTATTCAAGACGGTGACCAAGGATGACATTTCGCCGGTGCGGGCAGCTGCGGCCATCAAGCTGGTCAATGACCCGGATCCCAAGACGGGTCAGGCGCTGGTAGCTTCTTGTAAAGACGACAAATGGCTGGTCCGGGCCGCCGCGGCAGGTGCCATTGCGCGAAGAGGAGATGCTTCCCTTCTCAGCGCCATCATTCCGCTTCTTGATGACGACAACGACGTCGTTCGCTTTACTTCGGCAGCAGCGGTAGTGCGATTAAGCGCCAAGGGGAAAACATCAGGGAAGTGAGGGCCGACAAAGTAAAGGGCTTCTATGAAAATGCGGTTTTAATGTGGGAGCAGCGCTCCTGCGCGGCGACCTCCGAGTCTAGACTTATCGCCGCTCGGAGATC
>DATKMG010000643.1:0-8037 GCA_035541995.1 Terriglobia bacterium | reverse complement strand
GGTCGAAACAGTTGACCAGCCAACCACACGCTTCGTTCGAGCAACCTTTGGAAGAGCGACGAAACGCCTGATTCAGGATTGCTCTAGGAGGCCCCCCCTCTCCCAACCTCTCCCCCCGAATTCCAAAAGACAGGTCATTCGGGGGGAGAGGAGTTGAAATCTGATGAAACGCTCACCCAGGGCGGCGCTCGGGGGGACGGCGGTCCCGAGCTCCTGCGCCTCGCCTTGCCCTGGGCTACAAATCTATCGCCCGGGCTGTCAGAGGAGTCAGCGGCATCCTGCCGCTGGACTAGCCCAAAAGTGTCCAATCCCCAGACTCCGATTACATCTCGGAGACGGTTACAGCCTGTCCTGACGAGGCACTACAGGCAACGGCCTCGGTGAACTGCATGTACTTCAACCCGTCGGCAAAAGTCGTTAGCCTCACAGGTTCCACACCTCGGATCGCTTGAACGAATTCCTCCTCGACGCGCCACCGACCCGCCAATTCCGGAGAAATCGAGATTTCTTCCAGTTCTTTATCGCCACGCCTTCCACCGTAGAGACGGTCCTCACCCATGTCATAGCGCAGTGTTCCATCCCGCCCAAAGAGCCAGACCTCTCCTGAACGAGAAAGGCCCGAGACCGCACTGAACTGAAGGTGGGCTTGACCGCCGCAAGCCATCTCTGCAATCGCATCGACGTGGTCTGGAATACAAACAGCCCTGAGCAAACCTTCTGAAGATTTCCGAGTTCTCACATTGACACGAGTCATGGCCATCACCCGGTTGGCCTCTCCCACCCAGCGCAGGAGGATTTCGTACCAGATGCCCAGAGTCAGCACATTGAAGCCGCTCAATTCTCGATCCTGACGCCAGTGGAGCGAGCCGTCGAGGTCCGCAAAATCCTTGGCGTTAGCCGTCAAATTGACTGCATAAATTTCACCCAGGAAGCCATTAGCAATTAACTTCAGAACTGTTCGGTCCACTCGCAGTGTGTAGGGGGCGGGTACAACCTGGGCCACCAGGCGGGGGTGCCGATTCGATTCTTCGACCATGAGGTGGGCTTCGCGGGCATTCATCGCCATCCTCGCCTCAGTCAAGACATGGAGGTTGCAGTCGAACGCCGCCAAAGTCACTGGGCAATGAAGGTAGGGCCAAGTTCCGATTAATACGGCATCGATCTCGCTGGATTCGACCAGGTCTTGCCAATGACGGCAGGCTTTGGGTATGGAAAGCTCCCTGGCTACCCGCTCGGTGGATTCAACGCTGCGATTGCAGATGCTGACAATTTCCACGCCCTTTTGGGCCTTGAGCCCCGGAATATGGCGAGTGCGAGTGTTGTTTCCGGCGCCAACGATCCCAACTCGAATTACGTCTGACATGATCCCTCCTCAAGTCACTTGCGTCATGGCCGAACCGAGAATGCGGACTTTGGCCGAGACCAAAAACTAAACGCGGAGGCGCGGAGACGCAGAGAGCAATACCGGACGCCCACCAAGAAATGGTTCTCTAGGTCTCAATGTGTTCCTTAATCCCCTGTAATACTCGGGCATAACTTCTTTTTTACCTGGAAGGATTTGTCACCGAAATTCGAGTAGGTGCGGCTAAGGGTCTGAGAAGAGGCTACTGACCCGGATCTTTTGGTTTCAGAGAGTGAATTCTCGATTCTGAGATTTCACCAATTGGACCTCTTTCTCATCGTACAGCAGCAGCCCTCTATTTTCCCGATTTTTCTCTGCCTCTCCGCGCCTCTGCGTTTAGTTTTTTCTTGCAGCCAGTGGCTGCCTTATTTCTTTGTAGAGAGAAAGGCTAATGGTCACTCGGCATCCACAACGGTGTTTGTAATGCTTCCGATCTTCTCAACCCACACTTCCACTACGTCTCCAGGTTTGAGCCACTGTGGAGGTTTCATAGCAAAGCCTACTCCGGGTGGTGTACCGGTGAAAATCAGGTCGCCCGGATCGAGGGTGATATAGGTGGAAATGAACTCTATTAGCTTCGGGACTTTGAAGATGATTTGGCGGGTACTGGAATTCTGCCGCACGTCTCCATTGACCCGGGTTCCCAGGGCGAGCACGTGCGGATCGGAGATCTCGTCGCGAGTCACAACCACAGGGCCGATTGGTGCAAAGCAGTCACTGGACTTGGCTCGCAGCCACTGGCTGTCCTTGCGCTGGAGTTGGCGCTCACTCAAGTCATTGCCGCAGGTGTAACCGGCAACGTACGTGTAAGCTTCTTCCTGGGGAACGTGCTTGGCTCGTTTCCCGATGACAACGACCAGTTCCGTTTCATAGTCCAGAGTGGAGCATTCCGGGGGATAGGGAATTGGATCCCCCGGGCTGACCAGCGCATTGAAGAATTTCGAAAAAACCAAGGGATCCTCCGGGACTTTAGAACCGGACTCGGCGGCATGGTCTGCATAATTAAGGCCAATACAGAATATCTTGGGGCGCTCTTCGGGACACAAGGGAGATAAGACCTGGAGTTCCCGCTTGTGCAGAATCGCTCCTTTTGGGGGAGCCTTCAGAAATCGCCTGCCCAATTCCAAGGCATCATCACCCATTTCAAGTAGTTCTCTCATCCCTGACGGCAAAGAACTGCTGGCCAGGTGAAAATCGAGAACATGGATTGGATCAAGTTCGGCTCCGACGGATCGGCGTCCCCGATGAGAAAAAGACAAAAGGCGCATGGAAACACTCCTTTGGTTCGCTTATTACTTCCGGTTGTCAGGCCAATTGAGATAAGTGTAAACCGCACCCAGCACAATGAGCAGCCCCCCCCACCAAAATCCGGCGCGTGAAACAATATGCTGCATGCGCCCCGACAAGACTGTTTGCATCTCGGGAGGGTGAGAAAGTCCGTAGATGGCAGCTCCCAGGATGAGAATTCCATAAACCAGCAACAAGGCGCCAATAAAGAACCAAATGGTGATGAAATGTTTCGTTTCGGTGGACATAATCACTCCTACCAAAAAATGATGTTGAGGACAACAAACACCACGAAGACCACTCCCGCCCAGAAAACCGAACGCTTATGAAAAGGGAGATGTCCTTCAGATGGAATTTGGGTTAATCCGTAGACGAGCCCTCCCAGTTCTGACTCCGGTTTCGGTTGGCTGGCCATACTGACCGCCACCGTCACCGTTACGCACACGATCCAGGACCAAAGGGCCCGATACATGTTCTCGGCCATGTCCTTGGCGCCCGAGGAAAGAGCAATGGTGCGCAGGGCATTGGGATCCAGCTTTACCCAGGCCCACATGGAAATTGACGAGACCGTACCGGCCAAAAGCCCCCAGAATCCTCCTGCCGGTGTGGCTCTCTTCCAGAGCATCCCCAGAAGAACCGTTCCAAGCAAAGGAGCAATGAAAAAGCTGAACAAGGCCTGGACATAGTCCATGATGCTGAGAAACTGCATCACCAGGTATGCAGTCCCGATGCTGACTAGAACACCCAGGATGGTGCACCAACGACCGACTTTCACGTAGTGCGCATCATTGGCATTCTTACGCAAAGGCCGATAGATGTCATAAGTCCAAACTGTTGCAAAGGCACTGACGTTTCCGGCCATACCCGACATAAATCCAGCGATAAGTGCAGTGATCCCTAACCCGAGCAGGCCAGGACCACAATAACGTGCCAACATCAAAGGGAGCACCTCATTATAACTGTGCCCGCCGCTGGCCACCGCCTGTCCTTCACCAACGAGATGAAATGGAAGAACTGCCAGTCCTAGCAAACCAGGCAGGATTACGATGAAAGGAACGCACATCTTAAAGGCGGCTCCTATGATAGGAGCCAGCTTGGCGGACCGCAGGTCCTTGGCAGAGAGAACCCTCTGCACGACCAGGAAGTCTGTGGTCCAATAGCCAAAAGAGATGACAAATCCCAGCCCAAAGACAATGCCCGTCCAATGGATTCCCATGGGATTGTCTGAGAACGCCCCCATCGTCCGCCACAGATGCGTATAGTCACCCTGTGGAAAATTGCGATGGATCCGTTCCACCATTCCACCCCATCCCCCGGCCTCAATGAGGCCGATAATTGGGACCAGCAGCGCGCCGAGCCAGATCAAAAAAAACTGGAGAACTTCATTAAAGATGGCAGAAAGCAATCCACCCAAAGAAACATATACGGCAACAGTCAGGGAAGAGACCCAGATGCTGAAGTGAATGTCCCAACCCAGGACGACTTTCATCACCAGGGCCATGGAGTACATGTTAATTCCGCTCATCAGCACGGTCATCAACCCGAAAGAAACTGCGGAAAGAGAGCGGCTAGCCTTCCCATATCGGAGCTGCAAGTAACCCGGCACCGAATGGGTCTTGCAGATGTAATAGAACGGCATCATAACGATAGCCAGAAACAGCATGGCAGGAATGGCCCCAATCCAATACCAGTGAGTAGCCAGGATGCCATACTGGTAGGAGGCTGCTGCCCAGCCCATCAGTTCCAAGGAGCCCAAGTTGGCTGCCACGAAGCTCAGTCCGGCAATCCAGGCCGTCATTTCCCGGCCTGCCAGAAAAAAATCTTTTCCCGTCTTCGTATACCGCTTCAGGTAGAAACCGATGCCCAATACAATTCCAAAGTAAATGATGATGATCAGAAGATCGACCGTTCTAAGGGATAAGAGCCGCGAGGGAGTGCCTTGCAACATCAGGCACACAGGAGACAGGACGCTATTCATATATGGAGAAGTCCACCCTGAATGAGATTAGGTTGCTCAGGAACACCCTGGATACCCGATCCAACAAGAGATTGGTTTCACACCGCAGAAGGGAGGCGGCCTTGAGGCAAACTTCGCCGAAAGCATAACATGCTTCAAGTTCGAGTTCTTTCTTTTTTTGGTTTCTTACAAGCCGTTCATGCCCCTCGCAGGGGCGCCACGTAACATGAAAATGGGGGAGGGCCGAGCTCTGAGAAATTGATTTCCAAGCTTGTGGCTTCCCAATTTCAGAAAGAATCGCCGCGGCGGAGCGCGGCGACCACCCGCCCAAACCGTATTCTTAAGAGAGTGCCCCATGACCTTTCAAGCTCACCACCGCGCATGAAAATACTGGAGGGCCCCGCTTCGTCGGGGCCAAGGTCGCAACGGGTGACGGCGGTCACTCGCACGACCCTCCACCAAAACCGCATTTTCATGAATGCGACCCCTTCAGGGTCGTTGTTGATTTTCACATCTTCCCGGGGGTGTCGCGGCGACCGGCGTCGCCGCTCAACCCCCGGCTAATGGCTGGCATCCCAACAGGATGCCTTAAGATCAAAACTGGGACACCTGCCCCGGTTAACAGTGATTACTCCCACTGTTCATTCCACTAGCTGCATTTTCAGAGGAGGAGTTGGGGGGACGGACCGAATGCGATTTGGACTCAACTGGCAGCCGCGTTCAACTGTGCCTGGTTTTTGATAAATGCAATGGAGAAATTGTTAAACAGATCAGCCCTGTCCACATTGCAGACGTGGCCGGAGTTTTCCAACACCCGCAATGTGCAGAAACGGTGCTGTTTGATCAATTTTTTGATAAAAGGGAGGAACATGTAATCTTCTTGCCCCATCAAGTAGAGAGTCGGAATGGGGATTTCCCTTTCCTGGAAGTAACTGAGTAGAGGCACAACTTCCTGTGTGAGCCGGAACCAGCGAATGAATTCCTTCTGGCAGAGCTTCTTAGCTTCATTGATGAACAACAGCCGGGATCGCTCGTGCCGTTTCTTCGGCATAATGATCCATGCAAAAAGGGAATACAGCCAGAGATAGGGGACCACCCACTTGAAGCAATTGCCAAACAGAACCAGGAGCTTGGAACGAAAACTCAAGCGGGTAATTGCGCCCCCAAGGATCATGCTGCGGATACGCTGTGGAGCTATTTCCCCAATGGTCCGGATGATGATGGTACCCATTGAGATTCCCACGAAGTGGGCGGCCTGGATCTTCAGGTGATCTAGAACTTCAAGGATATCCTCGCTAATTCGCTTGAAGGTGTACATCCTCCTGGGAAGATCCCCAACATTGCGAGATTTGCCGTGTCCTCGTAGATCGAGCAGCAAGACGTTGAAGTGTTTTCTGAACTCGCGGATCTGGCTAAACCAAATGGAGGAACTTCCACCGGCTCCATGGACGAAGACCACCCAATCCTGATGAAGAACAGTTTGATAAGTCTTGAAGTGCAACATGCGGGGTGGAGCCGTTATAGAGGTCAAATCACTACAGGGTCCAAACAGCGAATCATAGTGGTTATCGGCAATTGATACCACCAAAAAGAGAGGAATCTTAAAGTAGGTCAGTCAAATTGGACAATCGTAAATGGCGACTTCCCAACTTGGTGCTTCCTGGGAATTCCGAAATCTTTCTTTCCGACCCATCATTGACAAGCTCCAGAAAAAATGTCTAGATATGACCTCATACGATGCATCTTGAGACGAATCATGACTGTACCCAGCAGGAAGCAGTAGCCCGAATTGACGCGCTCTGGGAGAAACTGCTGTTGAATCCCCTCCCGGGCGGGATTGAGGTTCATGTCGTTGATAGACATTGGAAGGACAATCTGATGGAGTTCTCATTCACAGCAGGGAAAGGCACGTTTAGCGCCTCGGTCCGGGGGAAAATCCTCGTCACCGACGGCTTGGTGGTCTTGGATAGCGAGCTCCCTTCCATTGTTACTGCGTTGGTTGGTGAAGAGGGAGTTAAGGCCTTACTCGCGCGAAAACTGAAAGAAACTCTTAACAACGAAAGTTAACCCTGGTGAGTCTCAAAGAGATCAGAGGGCTGCACGCGGATCCGGAAGACTAGCGACATACCGATGGTCGAACTCCTGCACCTGCTGAGCCGATACGGATACACCTTGGTGTTTGCCAATCTTTTTGTCGAAGCGATCGGTATTCCCATCCCATCCACCCCCATTTTACTGACCGCCGGAGCGGCATGCGCCTATGGAACGATGAATGTGCCGCACCTTCTGCTCTCGGCGGTGCTGGCTTCGATATTGGGACAATACCTCTTATTCCTGGTCGGCCGTTACACCGGTTGGGCATTACTTGGTTTTCTCTGCAGATTGTCGATCAATCCTGAGTCCTGCATTTTGAAATCAGCCCAATCCTTCTATCGGAGAGGGCGGATGACCTTGATTTTCTCCAAATACCTCCCAGGCATCAACATAATGGCGGCACCCCTGGCAGGCAGTCTGAACATGAGCCCGATCCAATTTCTCGGGCTGGAGTTTCTGGCCTCATGCCTGTATGTTCTCCCTATCATGGCATTTGGATTTTACTTCAGTCACCTGATTTCCTTCGTGGTGGACTGGTTCGTGTCGTTGAGCCACAGCCTGATGATTTTGGTGCTGCTAGCGATTCTGGGGGCCTTAGTTTATCGCTTATGGCACTCCTGGAAAGATCGGTCTCTGGTTGAGGTTCCACGGGTTACCCCCATCCAGCTGGCCCAAACATTGGCATCTCACAAGGATGGAGTCATTATTGCCGACACTCGGAGTCATGGCTATTACGACCGGGGTGCCACTCGCATCAAGGGCTCAGTTCGCCTTGAACCCAATCAGCTCCTGGAAGAGGCCTCTAAGTTTCCCGGAGGCAAGAAGATCTATTTGTACTGCACCTGACTGCGAGAGGCCACTAGCGCCCGTGTGGCGCGTCAATTGAGAGAGCAGGGTTTCGATGCCTATGTCCTGGAGGGGGGCTTGCAGGCCTGGCAGCGCTCAGGCTTGAAGACGGAGCCCGTGCCTCCAGAGGACATGGTCATTCTTCCGAGATTCAGTTAGACGACGGCATCTGCGGGTTCCCTTGACTTAGGAACAGCGTTCCATAAATTCGCTGACGTATTTCTGAGACTGGCGTCCCTTGCTTCACCCGTGACCATTCACATTCATCCCCCCTTGGGGATTGTTGAGCAAGAATCAAGAGTCGTCACTGCTCTCTTGAAAATCCTTTTTAGTGTGGGAGCCGATCTCCGAGCGGCGACCATAATTTGGCCGAGGACTTCGCCGCGCGGAGCGCGGCTCCCACATTGATATTTTCATGTTACGTGGTGCCCCTCCGAGGGGCATGAAAGGC